>CABXQD010000012.1 GCA_902514275.1 uncultured marine group I thaumarchaeote
ATCTGTTCGTTCTGGTGCAGCAATTTCTATGCCAGGAATGATGGATACAATTTTGAATTTAGGACTAAACGAGAAGACAGTAGAAGGTTTTGCAGAACAAACTAAAAATCCACGATTTTCATGGGATTCATACAGAAGATTCATTCAATTATTTGGAAAAGTAGTATTTGGAGTAAATGACGAAAAATTTGATCATGTTTTAGATGCAGCAAAAGAAAAACAAGGAGTTACAGATGACAGTAAACTTAACGTAGAATCTTTAAAGGCAATTGTTTCAAAATATAAGAAAATATGCGAAGAACATACAAAAAGAAAATTTCCAGATACACCAAATGAACAATTAGTACTATCAATTGAAGCAGTTTTCAAAAGTTGGATGGGAGAAAGAGCAATAGTTTATCGTGAGAAAAATAACATTACAAAAGACATTGCTAATGGAACCGCAGTAAACGTAGTGACAATGGTATTTGGAAATATGGGAGATGATAGTGCAACAGGAGTTGTATTTACAAGAAATGGACATAACGGTAAAAAAGAGATAGAAGGAGAATACCTGATCAATGCACAAGGCGAAGATGTGGTAGCAGGAGTTAGAACTGGAAAAAGTATAGAATTATTGAAAAAAGACATGCCAAAATCACATAAAGAATTAAGCAATGCATGTGCAAAATTAGAGAAACATTTCAGAGAACCTCAAGATATTGAATTTACAATTGAACAAGGGAAATTTTACTTGTTACAAACAAGAACTGCAAAAATGAGTGCTGCAGCACTAGTAAAAACATCAGTAGATATGGTCAAAGAAAAATTAATCAATAAAGATAAAGCATTAACCAGAATTCCAGCACAACAATTAGAAGCATTGTTACACAGAACAATGGATGAATCTAAAATTAAAGATTTTAAAAAGTTAGCAAAAGGAATCGCAGCATCCCCAGGTGCTGCAAGTGGAATTGTGGTATTTGATGTTAAAAAAGCAATAGAATTAGGAGATTCAGGTAAAAAAGTAATCCTAGTTAGAAAAGAAACAAAACCAGAAGATGTACCAGCATTCTTTTCATCTGAAGGAATTTTGACTAGTCTAGGGGGGAAATCATCTCACGCAGCAATTGTTTCAAGAGGTATGGGAAAACCGTGCATAGTAGGATGCCCAGAATTGAAAATAGATTATGATAACAACATAGGAACTGCAAACGGAATGACAATCAAAGAAGGGGAAACAATTACCATTGATGGAAGTGAAGGTACGGTCTTTATTGGTGAAATTCCAACAGTAGAGCCCAAAGTAACCAAAGACTTTGAACAAATATTGGCATGGGCACAAAAAACCAAAACACTAGGAATTAGAGCAAATGCAGATACTCCAGACATGGCAAAACTAGCAAGAAAGTTTGGAGGTCAAGGAATCGGCCTATGCAGAACAGAAAGAATGTTCAACGGTAGTGATAGAATTAATTTATTTGTAGAAATGATCATGGCAGAAAATATTGAAGAAAGAAGTAAGATTTTAGACAAGTTAGGAAAATTACAAAAAAGCGACTTTATTGAAATCCTAAAAGCCATGGAAGGGTACGAAGTAACAATCAGATTACTAGATCCTCCGCTACACGAATTCCTACCAAATCCAGAAGAATTAGTTGAAAAAATACAAAAACTAGAAGCATCTGGGAAAACAAATGAAATTTCTGAAGCAAAAGTGGTCCTCAAAAGAGCAAGAGAACTTGCAGAAGTAAACCCAATGATGGGACATAGAGGAGTAAGAGTAGGGGTAACATATCCAGAGATATATGAAATGCAAATTAAATCAGTGTTTGAAGCCCTAGTAGAATTAACCAAGAAAAAAGTTAAAGCACATCCACAAATTATGATTCCACAAATAAGCAGTATTGCAGAATTAAACCACATTAAATCAATCTACGATAGAATCAAAAAAGAAACAGAATCAAAACACAAAATGAAATTAAAAATAAACTTTGGAACTATGATTGAAGTAGTAAGAGCTGCATTAACTGCAAATGAACTTGCAAGTACTGCAGAATTTTTCAGTTTTGGAACAAATGATCTAACTCAAGGAACATTTAGTTTTAGTAGAGAAGATGTAGAAGGCAAATTCTTACCAGAATATATGGAAAAAGAATTACTGGAAAGAAATCCATTTCAATCAATTGATGTTAATGGAGTAGGTAGTTTAATTAAAATTGGAATTGCAGCAGGTAGAGGAATTAGAAAGAATATGGAAGTAGGCATATGCGGTGAACACGGAGGAGATCCAAGTTCAATTAAATTCTGTCACGGAGAAGGATTAAGTTATGTTAGTGCATCCCCACACAGAATACCAATAGCAATAGTTGCAGCAGCTCAAGCTGCAATAGAGCAGCCAAAAAAGGCAAAAAATAAGAAAAAATAAGATAATTTAAAACTGAATTGATTTTATAGAAAACGAATTGCTTCCAAGAATTGATTCCATAAAACAAATTCGATTAAAAATTGGAATTACTCAAAAAAAACTTGCAAGTTTAACAGGAGTTAGTACATCCATGATTAATCAAATAGAATCAGGAAGAAGTCAACCAAGCTATGAGACTGCAAAAAAAATTTTTGAAAATTTATCTAAATTAGAAGGAGAATCATCATCACATACAGCAGGAGATTTTTGTAGTGAGAATATTATAAAATTAAAACCTTCAAACACATTACATGATGCAATTAAAAAAATGCATGAATTATCAATTAGTCAAATTCCAATTTTCAATAATTCAGAAATTGTGGGATTAATATCAGAAGATGGAATTGTGAAACATTTAGCAGATTTAGGAGAAGCAGAATTAAAAAAATCAAAACTTGAAGACACAATGGATTCAATTCCACCAATTGTTGATTTTGACACACCAGCAAATGTGTTAGTTCCTTTGATTAGATATTCAAAATGTATCCTAGTTTCAAAAAAATCAAAAATCATAGGAATCATTACAGCATCAGATACTCTAAAAATGATGGAATAATTTAATTAAATTTATTTTTACATGTCAATTTTGTTGATTAAATTATTACACAAACACAATATAGGTTACATTTTTTGCTAATCTATTGTTTTTCTGCTAGTTCTTTCATTTCTTTCACTCCATTAATTAGAATTTGAGGAAGTTTAGTTTCTAGTTCTCTAGCTTGTGGCGTTATTGGAATCCAATTCTGCTCATAAATCAGTGTCAATTTTCCGCCATAGTCCTCTATCTTGTTGAGAAAATAACCCGTAAACATAGAATTTCCAATCAGATCAAATTTTACTATTTTGTTTTGTTCATCAATGGTTATTCTTTCTTTAATGGTCATACCAAGTGCTTGCATTTGTCGTAAAATACCATCATCATATTTTTCTAAAATCTCTACCTGAGTAACTTCCTTTATTGTTCTATCTGGATGTTGGACTTTGTCTAGTAATAAAGCCCACAATGTTTCAAATGTAGAATTTATCTGTTCACTATGAGAAATCTGCATTTTAAAATATTATTTTTGCCTTAAGTAATTAACATTTTACGATAATGTGAACAACGTAAACTGTTCGGTACTAATTGTTTGAACTTTGCTAGTACGTGTTTTTTATGGATAAACCAAACGTGTTAATCAATAAAAAGAGATGAACTTCAATACAAAAAAATCAATATATCAAATATAATTAGAACTTTAAACGATGTGCGAGTCAGTTAAATTTATTTTCAAAAACAACTTCATCCAAACTCAATTGTCCACCACGTTCTTTGGCAGGTTCAAGAGCTTTTCCAACAACAATCATTAAAACAATCAAATGATCATCAGGAAGTTCAATGATTTTTGCCATTTCATCATAATCAAAGCCCACCATAGGACAAGAATCAAGACCCATTTGTTTTGCTGCAAGCATAATGGTCTGACCTGCAAATCCACAAGAACGGATTGCTTCATCACGTCGATTTTGAGGACTATCAGAATATTTTTTTTCCAAAGAGGCTTTAACTAATTCTTGTTTTTCAGTAGGATGATTTTTCCAATATCTCAATGGATCTTCCTTCCAGGCATTCATATTTCCACATAACAATATGACCAGAGACCCATCTACAGGTTGTGCCTGATTTCTTGCAGCAATTCCAATTTTTTCCTTAATTGACTGATCAGTAACTGTGACAAATCTCCAATTTTGTTGATTATAACTAGTTGGAGAAAGAATTGTTAATTTCATTAAAGAGTCAACTTCGTCAGAAGTCATTTTGTGATTAGGATCAAATTTCTTAATTGCACGTCTATTAGATATTGCTTCAAAAGTATCCATACAATAATTTCCAAACGAATATCAATTTAATTGATTCTACAAAAATAAAAACGATCGATCATAAGATTACAAAATAACCTTCGGCTCAAATACCTAAATTTTAGAAATAAAATATGGGAGTACAGGATCTTCAAAAACTATTTGAAATAAAAAACCAAATTCAACAAATAGATAAAAAAAATTACTATAATTTTATCATAGATTCAGATACAAAAGAAGGAAGAACCAGGATAATCATTGATGAATTTGGAACATGGATAAAAACTCCACATTTAACAGAGGAACAAGCATCAGAATACAGAAAAAAAGGATTCAGACAATTTGTACCAGATTTAATTGATTTTAAAAATAAAATAATTATTGAATATCAAGAAGAAAGTAAAGGTAGACAAGGAGTATTAAGAAGACGTGGAAAAATCAACAAAAAAGGGCACGATGAATTCAGTGATGAGGATAAAGATATTTTCTATGAACTAGCAAAATTTAATCAATTAAAAATTTGGGAAAATACACCTCAAGTGGAACAAAATAAAGAATTAAAAGTTTTTTTAAAAGCATTTTCCAAAAATAAAAATAATTTTAAAAATTAGAATTTAAAAAATATTAAAGATCAGGGTAGTGGCTCATGTCCGCGCTTGTACCCACTCCATTTACGATATTCATAATCAGTTAATGGGGATTCACAGCCACATTTACAAAATGTTTTCATAATTTTTTAATAATATCAACATATTTTTAGATTGGGTTTAACAAATACTAACTAACCATCAATACTTTTTTAAATAAATTTAGAAAAATTGATCGGAAAGAGAAGTTATCAATTAGACATTAGAGAAATCAGAATTTATTTCAGATGGTTAATTTTCTAAAAGACTGTTGTCTGAATAAAACAGTCAAAGAAATAATTGAAATTATGAGAATAAATAATGCAATATTTCCAAATTCTGGAACTACAGTGGATCCAAATATTTCAATTCTTTCAGTACCCGTTGGAGGAGTTAACTGCACAATAACATTAGATTCTGTTGATTCAATTATTTCATAATCACTAATGTTTTCAGGGTATGTCATGATAACAAAGTTGTCATTGTCTGAATCAATTACTGAACGAGACAAACTCAATGTAATTGAACCATCAACATAACCATCCAAATCAAGTCCAATCATACTAGAATCAGCATCTACAGTTACAGATGAAATATCACCATTTAGCAAATACCAGACATTAAAGTCATATTTGTCATATGTAGATGTTACAAAGTTTCCGCCATCTAGAGGAGTTGATTTGAATGAAGTTTCTTTAGGTTTAGCATCAGATGGAGTTGGTTGTGCCAATACAGAAGGTATATTGACAATTTCAGAGCCTTCACAACCATAGATATTCAAGGATTTTACAGAGTGGGAACCAGTACGTCCAGATAAGCTATCTACTTCTACTCGAATATAATCTTCATCAGGATTCAATGGTGCTACAAACACATAGACATGTTGATTTGGTACAGTAGAATAATCAAATAATTCTTCACCCAATACACCATGAGTTACACCCATGATAGGACTGCGTAATTTCACATCAAGATCTGAAGTGTCAGAACCAATTGTAATTCTAACTTCTTTATCTACACAAGCATCATATGAAATTTCATAGATAACTAGAGAACCAAAGGTGTCTGAACCTGTACCAGTTGGGGCAGCACCGCCAGTACCGCCGCCACTTCCACTGCTTCCACTTGCACCACTTGCGCTAGATGAGGAGGATGAACTAGACGATCCTGGTGAACCACCTAAACTGAAGGTGGAGAAGTGATCAACATTTGCAACTGCATAACCATCAACAATACTAGTTGGAAGTTCTACCCAATCACCGTTTGCATCATCAAACCAAGTTACTTGCAAAGTATCTTCAGTCATTCCATCAGGCAATGAAGAAGGCACAGGGATTTTAATATCATAATTTGTAGTTGCAGCTTTACTAGAAGATTCAATGTTAATTAGAGTATTTCCAACATGTTCAAATCCAGCACTAAAGGAAGTTTCAGAACTCAAAGAAGATTGATCCATAACAAGATTCTTTGTTTCAATAGTTACTGGGTCACCAGTATCAGTGGTTAATTCTTTCATAGCAATTTTAACAGCGGCATCACCAGTAAAGTCAGTAGAAATTTGCAATGGAGTAGTTGCAGTAATGCTAGCAGGTGCAACAGGTGAACTTGTTTCAGACTCTATAGTAGTAGTGGAACTAGTTCCAACAATATTCAAAGTTGTATTTTTGTGATTATGTATAGTTCCAGAATTAGACATTGGATCAACATCTTCAACCATTGTTTTCATTGTCAATGTAGATAATCCTTCAGATAGTGTAGAGTTTCTTGCAATGGTAATATTTCCAGTAGCAATTCCAGTGTCACTATCAATAGTTAATTTCAATTGATTTCCAGTAGAAAGGGCAGTTGAATTTCCAGATGCAGCATTATTTAGCTTGACACCTACTGGAACATCAAAGTCAACATAAACTGCTTTAGTTTTATCAACACCATCCGTTTGGATTTTAATTTCAAACACAGTAGAATTCGTAGTGGCATCAGGCAAAACAACTTCTTTTGGTCCGGCTTCCACAGTAAAGTCACCATATGTTGCATTACCATAAGAGGTTTCAAAGCTTGCAGTAGTTTGAATTTCTTCAATTTCATCGCCTCCAGATTCTGCAACAATTATTGTACCATCATCTTTGATTGCCAAACCAGTTGGACTTGATAATCCATCACCATCAGAAGCATCAAATGTGTCTAGTAATTCACCATCAGAATCAATTTTTTGTAATCTATCATTTCCGGTATCTGCAATGTAAACATTACCTGAAGCATCAATATCAATTCCAGAAGGCTCATCAAATTTACCATCAGCTGTTCCATTTCCACCAATACTCCAAACTTGAGTACCAGTACTATCTAATTTTGTAACATTTCCAGAATTTGCTTCAGTTGCATAAATATTTCCAGAAGCATCAATTGCAACATCACGTGGTGCAGTAAATCCAGTTACATTAAGCAATACAGTATCATCTTGAGAAATCTTAACAATTTCTGCACCTCTATCGGCATCTCCTTTATCTACCACTACAATATTATCAGAAGAATCAATTGTCAATCCCTCAAGATTTCCAAAGTTTAAGTCACTACCAAGTTCATCACCAGTGTCAGAACCATCAGGATTTAAAATCTTAATGGTGTTAGTTGCATTTTGTGCAACAAAGATATGTCCAGTGCTGTTTTGTGCAATTCCAACAGGACTATCAATAGTAGCTTCGTCTACGGCATTTCCACGGTCATCGTAAATTTTCACTCTATCATTTTCAGTATCAGTTGTTAAAACATATCCACTGGAGTTAGTTGACGAATATGCAACAGTACCAATTGCAGTATTTCCTGCAGGTAATGTTGAATTAGATTTTAGAGGACCAGTTCCTGCCACCAATTCATTTGCATCCATTTTTGATAATGAATTATCATTAGTATTTGCAATGTGTATGTCACCATCATTATCTAAGAGAATTGCTGATGGGGCATCAAAAGTTGCAGAAGTACCATTCTCAATTAATGCTTTGTAGCTTCCAGTATCATCAAATTTCTGAATTCTATCGTTGCCTTCTTCAACTACAAAGATATTTCCTGAAGAGTCAATTTCTACATCAACAGGATTGAATAATTGTCCAGTGGAAGAACCATTACCACCAAAGGTTGTTGCAGGAGCAGCGTTTCCATCAGATATTTTGTATGTCTTGACTTCATCATCATCAGTATCAACTACTACAAGGTGAGTACTGTTACTTGCTACACTTGCAGGAGTTGTCAAGTCATTATTAATTTCAAGACTACCATATACGCCCTCAGTGTTGTATTTGACAATCTTACCACCATCGCCTTCATCAGTTACCCACAAATTATCATTAGAATCAATTTCAATTGCAACAGGTGTTGTAAATTCACCATCATCAGTACCAGCAGTTCCAATAGTTTTTACAAATACACCATCAGAATCTAGTTTTACAACTCTGTCATTACCTGTATCTGCAATGTAGATATTTCCATCACTATCAATATCAATTCCACCATCAGGATCGCCTGAACCGTGTTCAAAGTCAAATTCTAAGTCACCAGTTCCACATGAACCATATGCATCAATGAATGTTCCATTTTCACCAAACTTTTGAATCTGACAATTTTCAGCATCGATAATTAACAAATGTCCATCAGAATCTTTCTCCATATCTAATGGATTGCCCATATTTCCACCAGTCTTTTGTTGTACCTTGATATTTGCACGTTCAGTGACTACAACTCCATTATCAGCAGTTCCAACAATTGAGAAAGTGTAACTACTTACAGATTTAGTTGCAGGAACTGAAACAGTCAAAGTTACAGGACTGGCAACTCCGTTAAGAGGATCAATTTCAGTTGTTGGTTGTAATGAACTTGTAATTCCATCAGGAAGTCCAGTTAAGGATAAAGTAACATTTGATGAAAATCCAGCCATTGGAACAAGTGCAATATCAAAAGTACCAGAGTCACCTTGTTTCAAATTAACTTGTTTTGGAGAAATTTCAATTGCAAATGTAGATTCATTTGGAGTAATAGTAAATTGAGATGTTGCACTTTTTGTACTAGTTGAACCAGCAGCAGATAGACCATATAATCCAGCATCAAGTGTAGGAATTGTTATAGTGCCATTGAAATTTCCAACACTAGTTGTTGTGATAGTTCCAGGAGATACAGTAAATCCACTAGTACCAGAAGATAATCCATCAAATGTTAAAATGATTGTTTCGCCATCACCAAATCCACTTCCTTCAACAGATACTTGACTTTCAGTAAGACCATCGGAGGGGAAGGTTGAAACACCAGCTTTTCCTTTATCAGTAATTTGTAACGTCAATGATTCAGCTCTTACTTGATCAGTAGAGTTTGCACCTAATTTGATACTGTAAGGTCCAGGTTTAAGATTATCAGGAATATTAAATGTGACATTAAATAATTGTGGAGAACCTGGAGTAAATGCAAAAATACCTTCCTTATCTGCGATAGGATCACTGACAGTTCCAGAAACTTTTCCATGATAGTTAGCGATAATTGTACCATTTGTACTAGTTACATTTGCAGTAACACCAGGTGGTAATGAAGTCATCATTAATGCTAAGTCTCCAGATAATTCATTCTGTGAAGTTACAGATAGTGTTGCATTAATGTGACCACCAACTTCAGTAATCATAGATTGTGAGTCAACAGAAGTCTGAATTACAGGGTTATCAGGAATTACAAATATGTCGGCATGACAAGATTTGCCAGATGCATCACTAATGTGGAATTCATAAGCACCTTCTAAAGCAATTGAATTAATTGTTGCAGGTACAGTAAATTGACTACTAAACACACCACTACCATCAGTAGTAATTGTTTCACCAAAGCTCAATGCAGAACTAGTTCCAGCCATCTTTAATGGATCAATAGATACAGTAGAAGATGCAGTAAATCCAGAGCCATACACAGTTACTGCACTTCCGGCACTAGTTTTTGATGGAGCTATTGTACATGTTGCCAAGTTTCCAGCAGATGGAATAATACTAGTTTCAAGAGAATAATATTTTGTATTAATTCCATCTGAAACATCCAAATTAATTACGACATTACCATTACCCTCATCAATTCCATTAGGTGCATTTAATACTAATTGAGAACTAACAGTTTGACCAAATCCAGGATCAATTCTATTTGTATCAGAAACAGTTCCACTAGAATTCCATTTTAATTGAATTCCAGGATGAGAAGTATAATTTACATTGAAAGTTACTGCAGCAGCATCAATTCCACTAGCTGAAGAAATACTAAATTTGAGAGGAGATGAGTCAGTACCAATAGTTAATGGGGGAATTAACAAGTTTGATGGGGATACAGAAATAGAGTATTTGTCAGAACTGCCTAAAATAGTAAATATTTCAGTTGCAGAACGAGTTCCGTCAGATAATGTAATTGGATAATCACCAGCAACTACACCAGGTATTTTGATAGTTGTTGAGAATGTTCCTGAACTATCAAAGGCAGTATTTGATGGTAATGAATAATCAGAAGTACCAAATTCTAAATACACGGTGCCTGCAGCAGTAAATCCTTTACCAGTAATGGTTAATGTAGAGTTTTCAATACCAGATGCCTTAGACAAAGATAGTTGAGCAAAGTCATCAGCAGCATCTCCAGATGGCTTTACATTAATTTCTAAGTTATGCAATGAAGTTACCTGATTAGCATCAGTCACATTAACTGTAATATGATATGTTCCAGGAACAGTTGTAGATGCAGTGTCAAAAGCAATATTGGTTTTATTTAGATTTCCAAGTGAAGGATTGAAAGATTTTCCAAGTGCAACACCACCTTCAGCAGATACAGTATCAGAACCAGAAAGAGTAGTACCATCAAGAATTGGAGTAAATCCATCAGGAAGTCCAATAAAAGATACTTCAACTAGATCAGAATCTTGTCCAGCAAGAGATTCTATAGTTAACGTAGTGTTTGCAGTTTCTGCACCACGTGAAACAGGAACTAGAGTATTTTCAGAAATTTCATTTGTGAATTTTATACCGGTTCCATTAGCAATTACTTCAAATTCTTCAGTTACAATTCTTTGAGAATTATCTTTTATGGTAATTGGGAAAACACCAAGAGAAGTTACATTTTTGACTGAAATTGTTTGAGAGTAAAATCCATTTGCATCAAATGAAGTTCCAGTAGGCAAATCAACTATGTCACAATGAGCATCAGTACAATCATGATCAACACCCCAGAAAATAGTGATTGGATCATTTGCAGTAAATCCTGAAGCAGTTAAAGTTACAGTATTTTGAGTGGCGTTATTTTTAGGTTCGAGTACAAGATTACCAACACCAAGGGAAGCTGCAAATGAAGATTTTGGTACAACACCAAAGGATACAGATTTTCCTTTAATTTCAGTATCAGTGGAATCTTTTGCTTCAATTAAAATAGGAACCGAATTTGGTGCAGCGTATTGATCAACTACAAACTTTGCCTTGATTGTTTGAGAGTCACCAAGACCTAAAGTAATAGGTGCAGAAGTACGAATGACATATCCACTTCCATCATTAATATCAAGATAGGAATTTACACCATCAGGCAAACCAAACAATTCAACAGTAATTACACCAGGAGTTTTTCCTTTGAATGCCTTTAGAGATATTGAAAGGACATCAGAATCTCCAATTACTTGTCCTTGTAATGCAGGAGGCATTTTTTGTGGAGAAACATCAAGAGAGAATGTTTTAGAATCAGATATCATTTCAAATGGAGTTTCAGCACATTTACCACCAGATTCACAAATTTCAATATTATAATTTCCATCAACCATATTTGGAACTGCAATACTTGTAGAGTAAACACCAGATGCATCAAATGTACTATCAGATGAAAGTAATGTCAAAGTATGATTTCCAAATATTATAAAAGGTCCATCGATGTTAGCGTTCGGAGTAAATCCAGATGCAGTAATTTTTACAGTTCCATTAATTGCTGCAGCAGTTGGACTAATCATTATAGAACCAAAATCAAATGGATTGAAGTCACCAACAGGTATTGCATCAACAAAAGTATCAATGGTTCCGCCTTGTTCAAAGTTAGGCATCACACCAAAGTCAAAAGTTCCTGAAAAGACTTGAGAGCCTGCAGATGTCGTAGCAGTTGCATCAAAGAAGACAGGTCCAGGGGCAACAGTATCGGCAATAGCAAATACCAAACTAGTACTAGCCTTTCCACCATATCCAACAACAAGATCTTTAGTAGTTGCAGCAGTACCATCAAATTTGGATGTTACACCAGAAGGCAAACCAGATAAAGTAAGAGTTACGGTTCCAGCATTTTTACCAGATAATGCTTCCGCAGTAATTACAATTGATTCACTATCAGCACCTTGATTTGCAGGAGGTAAAGATTCAGGAGATGCAGAAAGTTTGAAAAGATCACTACTGGAAGTTACAAAGAATTCATCGCCAGCACACATGAAATCAGTAGTACACAGATCAACTGCATGTATACCAGATACTATTTTGTTTGGAACTTTGAATGTAAGTTTCTTAGAACCAGAAGAATCAAAGGATTTCTGTGAGGTAGGTAATGCAACAGTATGATTTCCAAATATTAATTCGTCAACAACACTATTTGGTGCAAATCCTGAAGCAGATAATGTTAATGAACTATTTGTGGAGCCAGCAGTTGAAGACAAAGTTACCATACCAACTTTGAATGGGAAGAATCCATCATAGTTAGTTTTGAAAGTATTATCAAAGAATGCCATTCCAGATTTAGGTAAAACAGCAAAGTCGATAGGAACAAAGAAAGTTTGAGAACCTTGATCAGAAGTTGCTTCAATATCTACAAATGCAGGACCAGAAGTTGCATTTGCCAAAATATTGAACTGTACAGTTGTGGAATTAGTTCCACCAGTTCCAATTTCTAAAACAGTACTAGTTTTATTTACACCATCAAAGCTAGATGTAACTCCTGGAGGTAATCCAAATATAGTTAAAGTGACATTTCCAGCATTAGAACCAGACAATGCATTCACTGTAACCTTAGTTGAATTACTCTTTACACCAGGGAATGCAGCTTCCAGATATTGTGGATTAGCATTAGCAGTAAACAAGTCATCAGAACCAGTTACAAATATTTCATTAAAGGCACAAATAAATTGAGTATCACAAATCTCTACATCCCAATGTCCTGAGGACAAAGAAGGTATTGCCATACTAACAGAATAAAATCCATTTGAATCAAATGATGATCCAGAAGGCATCGTAATTTCCTCACTTCCTATTCTTAACAAGTCAATTCCTGCATCTGGAGTAAACCCAGAACCAGAAATAGTAATTGAATCACCTGCAGCACCATTTGAAGGAGTAACACTCATCGAAGCAATTTTAAATAAATTCTCCATTCCATCAAAGTCACCACCAACGGCAAATTCATTTGTAAAACCTTTATCAAAGAAATCAGCTTTTGGCATTACACCAGAATCAATTGGAATAAACAAAGATTGATCACCTTTGTCAGTAGTAGCAATTACATCAGCAAATAGCGGACCAGGGAAAGATGAATTGCCAGCCATAAACATAATATTTGTAGAGTTTTTACCACCAGTTCCAATTTCCAAAACAGTTAAAGGATTAGTTTGCCATGGAGTAGGATTCCCATTAGCTAGAGTCTTGTTAAATCTTGCAGTGATTCCAGGAGGCAAATATTCAACAGATAAAGTGACATCTCCAGCATCTTTTCCAGACATTGCTTTTACAGAAAGCGTAGAGTTTTGAGTAATCCATGGAGGAGTAACACCATGTTTTGCCAAGGTAGTAAGGAAATTAGGATCATAATCACCACTACTACTAGTTTCATAATTGATAGAGTAGTTTAATGCAGAAATTGGTGGAAGGAATTGTGGAGATGCATCTACAGTAAACAAGTCATCTGAAGATGCAACAAAGAAATCAGTAAATGCACACATTCCATCAGTAGTACAAATATCAACGGGATAATGTCCAGAATCTAATCCAGTTGGAACTGCAAGTTTTGTTGTTAAGACACCAGAAGAGCTGAATGTATCAGAGCCACTTGGTAATGGTAAAGTTTTTGGTCCAAAGTACAAATTCTCAACTGTTGCACCATTGTTAAATCCAGATGCAGTTAAAGTGATTTGGTCACCAGCAGCAGCTGATGATGGACTGATAACAAGACTTGCAATAGTAAATGCATTGAATTGACCATCCATTGCACCACCAGATACAAACATATCAGTAAAGTCAGATTGGAAGAAATCATTTTTCGGCATTACAGCAGTATCAAGGAACAAAACTTGTGATTGGGTACTTGATGAAACTCTAACATCTACCCAAACAGGTCCAGGTGGAGCTGTTTCAGAAATTTCATAATCTACAGGTAATGATACTGCACCTCCCAGTCCAGGAGTTACAGTGTATGTAGGATAACTTGTGAAACTACCACCATCAGTTCCGTTAAATCTTGCTTGTACACCCCATGGAATCATGTCAATGGATAATGTTACAGTACCAGGATCCTTGCCTTTCATTGCTTTAATTGTAAGTGTAGAGTTTGTTGTTTTCTCACCTGCATGTACAGGTTCCAAGAATCCAGGAGATGCAGTTACAATAAAGTTATCAGTTGCACTGCTAATTTTGAAATCAGCAAATGCACATACACCATTAGCAGTACACACATCAATTGGTTGGAATCCAGATAATCCAGTTGGGACAGAAATAGTTGTACTAAATGAACCTGAGGAATCAGCAACAGTTCCAGAGGGTACTGGAATATTTTTCCATCCAAACATTATATTGTCAATTCCAACACCAGGTGCAAATCCACTAGCAGACAATGTTACAGATGAACCGACAGCGCCAGCACTAGGATTTACAAACAAATCAGCAATTGTAAATGCATTAAATGAATTAGCACCATATGTACCTGCAAAATTATCTTGCATGGTAGAAAAGTCTACAAATCCAGCAGATGAGTCACCCATGAAATTTTGAGTTCCAGTCATAAATCCTCCAAAGTTTGATTTTGAACCAATAGAGCCATCAATTGGAATTGATTGGAAAGAACCAGATGTAGGGAATGCCTCAATCATGGTAAACATTGGTCCAGGTGGAGCATAATCATCAGCTTTGAAAGTTAATGTTGTTTTGTTAGAACCTCCAACACCAGTAGTTAGGTCAATAGATGGAGATGAACTAAATGGAGAACCATCTCCTGGAAGTTGTTCAAATCTAGCAGTAATTCCGGGAGGTAAGAAAGGAGTTTTGACAGTAACAGTTCCAGGATCATTTCCTTTTGTAGCTTTTACGGTAATTGCTACAGATTCAGAATTTTCACCGGCACTAAATGGAGATAAGAATTGTTGAGATGAAGATATAGTAAATTTAGAATTTGCATCAATTACATTAAAGTCAGCAAATGCAGACATTCCACTTTCTGAAACAATATCAACTGGATACAATCCAGGATTTAATCCAGTTGGAACGGCTAATTTTGTTGTAAAGATACCACTAGTATTTGTAGTATTTGCAGATTCAGGAATTGGCAAAGTTTTGCCTGCAAAAATCAATGACTCAATTTCTTCACCAGATGAAAATCCAGATGCAGTTAAAGTGACTTGATCACCAGATTGTCCAGAACTTGGATTAATAGATAAAGATGCAATTGTGTATGCATTAAAGAAATCACCTCCAGCAAATTCACCACCACCACTAAACATGTTTTGGAAATCATTACTAAAGAAATCTTGTTTGCCCATTACATCAAAGTCAGCAAACAAAACTTGTTGTTGTGAATTTGCAGAACTAGTTACAATCACATCAATCCATTTTGGTCCAGGTGGTACAGAGGAGTCAGTTTTGTATGTAATTTTAGTTGATGCAGTTCCTCCAAGTGAAGGAGATAAAGTGGTAGTTAATGGGGCATTGCCAAAGGCAGAGTCACTACTACAAGAATTTCCAAAACAGGCTTGAACACCATTTGGTAAATAATCAACTTTCATAGTTACAGTTCCAGCAGATTTTCCAGACAATGCTTTGACAGTTAATGTTGCTGAGTCAGTTTTTTCTCCTCCGTTAATTGGAGGTAGCATTGATGGAGTGGAAAATGCATTAAACACATCACTTCCAGATACAACATAAAAGTCAGAAAAGGCACACATTCCAGTTAATGAACAAACTTCAACACCGTGGAATCCAGAACCAATGCCTGAAGGAATTTTGAAAGTAAATGTCTTGGAGCCTTGTGAGTTAAACACCTCACTTTTTGGAATAGTCATGTTGGTTCCAGCAAACATTACCAACTCTACATTTTCACTAGGTTGGAAACCAGTTGCAGTTAAACTAACTGTATCACCTACAGCACCAGAAGAGGGACTGACAAATAATTCAGCAATGGTAAATGCATTAAATGCATCAGAACCAAATTGGCCTGCAAAGTCACTTTGCATAGCACCAAAGTCCTTAAATCCACCACCAGAAGTTCCAAAGAAATTAGTTTCACCACCTGCTCCAAATCCAGAATTGAAATTAGACTTTGGTGAAATGTTTGAATCAATGAATTGGAAGTATTCTTGATCTCCAGAATCAAATGCAGAACTACTGGAACCTAGTTTAACAGTATATGCTCTAAGATCAATAAAGACAGGTCCAGGTTGAGCATAATCATCAACTTTTAATTTCAAAATAGTTTTTGAAGTTCCACCAGTTCCAGGAGTTAATTTTGAAGAAGGATTAGTTTCAAAGTTAGCAGAATTTGTACAATCAACAGTTGCTTCATTTTCATCTACACTAAAGCATGCAGTTAATCCATAAGGCATTCCAGATGGGAATTCTAATGATACTGCACCAGGATCCTTACCAGATAATCCTTTCACATTAAGGGTAACATCAGAAGTACTTCCAGCAGACATTGGAGGAATAACACTTGGAGAAGCAGTTAAGGAAAACAAAGCAGATGAATCAAGAATAGATACATCAGTTCCAGCTACACGATCGGATTCATCAATTACTTCTATGAAACTGTGTCCTGCAACAATATTTGCACTAGTTGGAATTTCTACAGTACCAGACCAACCTCCCGAACTATCAAAAGCAGGAGAACCAGAAGGAGTGATATCAATATCTCCAGCAGTTCCAAAGATTTTCACAGTCACATCATCAGTAGCAGTAAATCCAGATGCAGTTACGGTAACTGTATCGCCTTCCATAAATGATGGTGGAGTTACATAAACAGAACCAATGGAGAACATTTCTTTCATTGCAAAGCCTTCAGCGCCTTCAGACAATCCCTCAAAGAAATTCATCATACCACCAGCTCCGGCACCAGTTGGAGAAACTATAGATGATGAGAAATCTTTGAATTCATAATCAGAACCAGAACCAACATCAATTGATGCATAAAATGGTCCAAGCATTGTAAAGTCATCAGTTTTGAAGGATAGAACAGTTTTATTTTGACTACCAGTTGCAACATCTAAAGTTACAGAGGGTGTTTGTGCATATGATATCTGAGCGTCTGTTTGAGATCCTGTTTTAAAACCACCAAGTACACCAAATGGAAGACCATAAATTGTAATGGTAGCTTCATCATTTGTTAATGATTGGCCAGAAAATGCTTTGACAGTAATTGTCATGTTAGTGTTCTCATTTGGATTTGAAGATTGTTCAATAGGAGAAATGGTAGATGGTGATACAGTTACTGAGAATTTTTTAGCATTATCACCAGTTGTTGAAAATATGTTTAATTCTGAGAAAGCAGTTTTTCCAGATGTTTGACCAACTACGTCAACAGGATAAAATCCAGGGGGAATATCAGAAGGTATCGTCAAAGTAATTGTTGCAGAGCCACTAGATGCAGTTGCTGTTTTTACGGTTTCACCACCAACTACAACATTCAATGTTTCAGTTCCAGTAAATCCATTTGCATTAACAGTTAAAGAATCTCCAGGTTGAACAAATGTTTCAGATAAAAATACACTTGCAAAACCACCAGAAGATAAAATTCCACCATTTAGTGTCCAATATTTACAATCCCATGTTGCATTATCACAAACATCAACATTGGCCATAATTGGTCCAGGAAATGCTGAAGCATCTGCTTTAAGTTTGAATGATTTTGTTACAGTTCCGCCTGAAGCAACATTGTAAGGAGCACTTAAACCATAAGCACAATTTGTAGGATGTTCATCAGGGAATACCACACAAACTCCAGGAGGCAATCCACCAACCATTGAATCAAATGTTGCGCCAGGTTTTCCAGAAATTCCTTTTACAGTAATTGTTACAGCATCACTAGTATCACCAGGAGACATTGGAGGCAAGGTAGCAGGGGACATTGAAGCAGTATAAGTTTCAGAACCACCTAAAACAGTCAAGTCTTTTTTCAGTGTAATTGTATTTGAAGAATCATCAGTTAATGTGGCCTTTACTTCTTGTGAGCCACTGGTATTAGGAACTACAAATTGTCCTGAAAATGTTGTAGGGGTACTAGAAGAAGCTGAACGTGCTGCAGATATGGTAGAAGGAGAAGTAGTTAATGAACTTCCACCAAGCGTCATGGTAATAGTTTTTGCACCACTAAACTGTGCACCGATACTTCCTGAAAAAGTTACAGTGTCACCAACTGCTGCATTTTCAGGACTAAGAGAAAGAGTTCCTGAAATGGATTCACCTTCACCAGCCATTGGTGGTGGGACAGATAATGTAACTGAAGCAGTTTTGTTGATTATGGAATTAGGAGTTTTATCAAAAGCCAAAATAGAGATTGGATAACTTCCAAATGGAGTTGAAGAAGTGGTCTTGAATTTTACACTGATATCACTATTAGCGTTAGCAGCTACTGGTGCTGTTGTTGTAAAAGCAGTATTACTAGACCAATTATTAGTTGACCAAAAAGCAGTCATTCCAGGTGGCATTCCAGAAATTGTGAAATTTACACCAGCTGATTCACTGAATGAACCAAATTTATCATAACCTAAAGTTAGTGGAGGAGAATTCAAAGATGAGTCTGGCGGAGGGGCAAGGTTAAGAGTTGTAGGGGATGCAGATGCAGAAATTCCACCAGAACCAGCATCAACAAACACATTCAGAATATTTGTTGCAATTTTACCACCAGCTGCAAATTCTAACTCATGCATGCCAGCAGGAACATCAGCTGGAATAGTGTACTCTCCAGAAATCATTCCATCAGAACCAACGGTACTTGGTGTCCATGAAACTGTAACAGCTCTTTTTCCATTTGTAGGATCAGTCAAATATAGAGCAGGAGATGCGCCAGAAGGAAAATTAAATGCATCTACGTGAAAGTTTGTAGCACCAGGTGCTCCATCAGGAGGATCCAAACTAAGTACAGGTGTTGATGCATCTCCAACAATAAGATTAATCGGTGGAGGGAAAGCCTCAATGGTGTCACCACCAGTGTTAATATTTACAGCATCAACAAAAACCATGTAAGCACCAAATGGAGTTGCAGCAGTTTTCACATACAGGTTAAATGTTGCAGTGGTATCAGCTTGATTAGCAAAATTAACTGTTACATCAATATTATCTGAACCACTAGTTACAGCAGATGCAAGGTCACTACCATCAGCTGTAAAAGTAACACCTTGTCCCATTGCAGAAGTTCCAATATGAACTGGAACGGCGTTTAAGCTGGGCCAATCATTAGATCTTGTTAAAGTAACAACAACAGTTTCACCAGTGGATGTGGGGTCCATTATTAGAGAACCAGGAGTAGTTGTAATTGAAAGAGTTTCACCTGCAGCTTGTACAGGGAGCGGAGCAAACAAAGAGACAGAAGTCAACATGATTGTAATTAGAAATAGAGATGCAATGTGTCTGGAATGATTTTTGTGTATAGTCTTCAATGTAGAATATGCTTGATCAAACTCATCATTATCTATCGAAGTATGCTTCCCCATGCCTAGAAAATATATGGCACTAGGATATTTATGGATTTTGTCGATTTTAATGATCTATTGTGGTTTTCTTATAATTTTGTATGCAATTTTTTGATGAAATTTCATTACAGTTAGAGTTTTGGGTGAGAGCACAATTCAGCCAAAACACCATGTAGAGATTTTGGGTGAATGAATGTGACTTTAGTTCCAGCAGAACCAGGTCGAATTTTGCCTAAAAACTGTATTCCACACCCTTCCATTCGCTCCACCTCACCTTCAATGTTATCAGTGTCCAATGCCATGTGATGAAGTCCTTGACCTTTTTTATCAAGGAATTTTTTAATTGGACTGGAGTCATTTGTTGGCTGCATTAGCTCAATTCTACCATTTTCTAATGTAATAATTGCAACTTTGACTCCTTCAGATTCTACTGTTTCAAATTCAACATGATCTGCACCCAGTGCTTGCTGGTAAACTTTTGCAGATTCTTCAACATCATTTACTGCAATTGCAATATGATCAATTTTCAATTAAAAGACCTCTTTTGGACGATACTCACCAAAGACTTCTCTGAATGTATTGCTAATTTCACCAGTTGTTGCAAATGCTTTTGCGGCTGTAACAATGTAGGGCATAAGATTTTCTTCAGTGTCAGCAGCACTTTGCATTGCAGACAATGCTTTTTCTAATTTTTTAGAATCTCTATCAGCACGTAATTTTTTGAGTGCCTTCTTTTGTTGAACTTCAATTCTGCCATCAATTCGAAGTAATTCAGGTTGTTCTTCTTCTTCAGAATATTTGTTAACACCAACGATAATTCTATCCTCATTATCAGTTTCTTTTTTCAGACGATATGCATTTGCTCTAATTTCAGATTGGAAGAAACCTTTCTCAATTGCCTTGACAGAACCTCCCATCTTTTCAATTTTCTTCAAATATTTCCAGACATCAGCCTCAATTTGATCACACAGTTCCTCAAGATAGTATGAGCCAGCAAGCGGGTCTGCAGTTTTGGTAATCCCACTTTCATGTGCAACAATTTGCTGGGTTCTAAGAGCTATTTTTGCAGATTCCTGAGTAGGTAAAGCAAGTGCCTCATCTCTAGAATTGGTATGAAGTGATTGAGTACCGCCAGCAACAGCTGCCATAGTTTGAATTGCAACACGTACAATGTTGTTGTTAGGTTGTTGTGCAGTTAATGATTCACCACTAGTTTGAGTATGGAATTTTAATTGTAATGAGCGAGGATTCTTTGCATGGAATTTTTCTTTTAGAATTTTTGCATACACTTTTCTTGCAACTCTGAATTTTGCAACTTCTTCAAAGAACTCAATAGTACAACAAAAGAAGAAAGACAAACGTGGTGCAAAGTCATCAATTTTTAATCCCTTATCCAAACAAGTTTGAATATATGCAATTGCGTTTGCTAACGTAAATGCAATTTCTTGAGTAGCCGTACAACCAGCTTCTCTCATATGATATCCAGAGATAGATACAGGATACCAAGACGGAACTTTTTCTGCACAAAACTCAATCATATCACCAATTAATCGCATAGAAGGTTGTGGCGGATAGATGTAGGTATTTCTTGCAATGTATTCTTTTAAGATATCATTTTGGGTGGTTCCTCGAAGTTCTGTACTTTTGAATCCTTGAGATTCACCAACTGCAATGTAATATGCAAGTAATGTTGATGCAGTTGAATTAATTGTCATTGATGAACTAACTTTTCCAAGTGGAATCCCATCAAAGGCAGTCATCATATCTTTGATAGAAGTGATTGAAACACCTACCTTTCCAACTTCACCTTCGGCTTGTGGAGAATCAGAATCATATCCAATTTGAGTTGGAAGATCAAATGCCATACTGAGACCAGTTTGACCTTTTTCAAGCATGAATTTGAAACGCTCATTGGTTAATTTTGCATCACCAAATCCAGAATACTGTCTCATGGTCCAAAATCTTTCACGGAACATTCCAGGATGTATACCTCTAGTGAAAGGATATTTTCCGGCATCCTCAGTAGCTTTCTTTTTGTTAGATTTTTGATAGATTCGTTTTACAGAATATTCAGAATCAGTAAAAATTTTCTTTTCAGGAGCCTTTGATTTTGTAGGTTTTTTTGCAGCCATAATATCACTTTATCAAAGATTTACTTAGTTTATCTCCAGCAGTAAAAGGATCTATTTTTTTAGATTGTAATTTTTTAAGATAATTTGAAAATGTTTTGTTAGATTTGACCATTTCTTCAACCTTTTCTTTGATGTTATTTAAAACAATATCCTTCAATTCTGCTTCAAATCGTTCCAAATCCTTTTCAGTTTTAAATTTCTTTTTTATAGTCATCATATCTTTGAGAGTTTTTGCAAAAACAGTAATTCCTGAATTTTTTTTAACAGATGTTTTTAGAATTGTAGGATTTCTTTTAGAATCACCTATGAAATCACGAACAGCATCAAAGAGTTGGTTAGTTCCAGGAAGATCACTTTTGTTAACTACATAGATATCTCCAATTTCAGTCAATCCAGCTTTGATTGTTTGAATACTGTCTCCAGTATTTGGATTAAAAACAACTACAGTGATATCAGCAATATTAGAAATTTCAACCTCGGTTTGTCCTGCACCAACACTTTCAATAATTATGGGATTAAATCCAGCATACTCTAAAACTCGAATACTATTACGTAACGAACGTGAAACAGCTCCTGTAGCACCTCTTGATGCGATACTTCGAATGTATGTTCCTGAATCAGTAGACTCACTCATTCTAACTCTATCACCCAATATGGCACCACCAGTAACATGACTAGTAGGATCAATTGCCAAGACAGCAGGTTTGGAGCCCAATTTTTTTAAAGACATTGCAGTTTTGTTGATAAGAGAACTTTTTCCAGCTCCTGCAGGACCAGTAATTCCAATAATGCTAGAATTACCAGAATCCTTGAAAATTTTTTTTAATAGTTTTTTTGTTTCTTTTTGATCATTTTCAACAATAGTTATTGCCTTAGCAATTGCACCGCGTTTTCCTTTTTTTAAATCAGAAAGTAAATCCATTATAAAATTAGATTCAGAAGTACAATAAATGCTTTAGATTTAATTTAGAAGGTACAGCGATCAATCAATTAAGAGTTGATCTAGAATTTCTTTTTAATTCCGACAATTACTGACATAGAAACACTACCAACACCAAAACAAAAAGCAGAATTTTGGCTCATTAGTTTTGATTATTTTACAAATTCCATCTACTAACTTGGTTCCAACGCCACATTGAGGTTTAATTTCTTCCTCTACAATTGGTTCATGAGTATATGTTATTGATTGTATTTGTGGAGTCTCTAATGGTTCGTCAAGAATTTGTTCTTCTATTGGAATTGATTCATCAATAGTTTGAACAACTTGGGTTACAGATGGTTCAGAAACAACAGTAATTTGTTCTGATGTAATAGTTGGTAGAGCAGTTCCTTGTTGTTCAGATGTATATCCAGTGCTTCCAGTATATTTTTTTGTTATAGATTTGTCATGAATGTAAAACGTTTCAGTAAAAGAATGTTTTTTGTTTTGAATTGCAATGTGGAATTTTTCATCAGATTCATCAAGGAATCCCGAATAGATCGTAATCATATCATCAAGGTATGGTTGTTCTGTTGATAATCCCAAAATACTTTGTTGCATTGGAGTTGTAATTTTAGCTGAGACAGAACCACATGTGGAGTATGCTTGAACTTGAACCTCATAGGTTTTGATATTGTAAGTTACCTGATACACTCTTAGAGAATTATTATTTCCAAATCCATTTGAATCACAATTGTTTTTGCCTCCACCTCCACTTGATGTTGTAGTTGTAGTTGGAGGCAGAGTTCCTACCATGTACATAATGTGTATGGCACCACGGTCAAATGTACCTCCCCTAGCATTACCATTTTCATCCATATCATCATTATATGCACCAACTGCCAAGTCATTGATACCATCTCCATTCGAGTCTCCAATGTTTTCAACAGAACGTCCAAAATGGTCACCATCATCTATTGTGGGACCGTTTGCTGTGGTCCTGTCTATCTCAACACTAGATTTTGGCGTACCGTCAGTATTCATAAAAATGATGTGTACTGAACCATAACTGGCATCACCATAATTACCAACTGCCAAGTCATTAACTCCATCACCGTTCAAGTCACCAATGTTTTCAAGATCTGATCCAAAATGAGAACCAGCTCCCGATGGACCGTTTGCTGTGGTCCTGTCTATCTCAACTGTAGATTTTGGCGTACCGTCAGTATTCATAAACATGATGTATATTTCTCCAACTGCTGGAGCTCCTCCAGCTCCAGGTAAAACACCACCAGCTGCAATGTCATTAACACCATCACCATCCAAGTCTCCAATGTTTTCAACAGAAAATCCAAAACCCTCTATATTATCCAGTACTGGACCATTTGCAGTGGAGTCGTTGATCACACTGTGGAATCAACTGAACCGTCAGCGTTCATAAACATAATGTGTACTGCACCACAATTATTACATCCCTCATCATCCCAAGGTGTGCCAGACGCAATGTCATTAACTCCATCACCGTTCAAGTCCCCAATGTTTGCAAGAGATGATCCTAAACGATCACCATCACCTAGTGTGGGAAAGTTTGCAGTGGAGGCGTTAATCTCAACTGTAGATGTTACATCCCCGTCAGCAGCAAATGCATCTGAGGGCACATGAAATCCAAGTGACATTGTTAAAAGTATAAAGAAAATCAGTTTTATTTTCAGCATTGTACCACGTACCTTTCATAAATAAGATATTTACAATTTTTGTGCCTATTTTTCAAGAATTATTTCTGAGTTAAAATACAAAAATGCTTAAGATCTAGGTGTGTTTACTACAATCAATGACTTGTAAAGACGCAATTAATTCAGACACAAGTTCAGAGGATAAGGAATTGTACCTTCTAAATGAAATTAGAAGGTCGAGTAAAATGTTGTATGTGATCTATGATGGGTCGTAGATAGTATTTGGTTTGGGAGTATTCATTTCATGAATTTCAGTCTTGATTTGAACATGGCCAAATTCTTCATGTTCGACTTCTAAAACTATAGGATGAATTGCCCAACCATATTTTGGTTCATTTGGAAATTGTACAATTTCTATAAATTGTGAATCAGAAAAAGATTTTTGAAATGAGTTTTCCATTCCAAGTATTTCAAGAATAACAGAAGTTGTTTTTTCAGATTTATCAAAATAAGAAATTTCTACATAACCAGCATCATAATAAATTGCATCCACTTGAAAATTTTCACGTAGAGGGTCTTTATCATCAGTAGCACCACCAGTTAAAAATACAATTGCTAAAACTGTGAATACACCAAGAAATATTGGAGGACCTAGTTTTTTAGCCATTTTTGAATTCTTTTCTCATTGTTCTTAAGAATTTTGAATTAATTCTAATTCTTTCTAAAGTTTGACTTTGAGTTCTTTCAGTTCCAGGAGTAGGATTGTTTTTGAAGAATAATTTAATTTCCTTTTGCATAGAATCATCAGCCACACCAGCAATACTGGCTACAATACGATTAAACAAAGGATTACCATGTCCCACTTTTTTATTGATTTTTTTCCAATTTTTCTTTAGCCATGGCCACAAAACTTTGTCACCATATGGATTTCCAGCAATTTTCATAATTGGTAATTGCATATTTTGAGATCTTACAGCAGAAGTTTGAGAGAAATCAAGGGTTTTAACAAGTAATTTTTTATCCTGAAATCCACACATTGCACCTAAGAAACGAAGTTTCTCCTCCATTGTTTTTGCAGTGGCATATAATTTTTTTAACTCAGCAAAAGTTTTTGAATTTCCATTCCAAGCTGCAATTGAACAAATTGTTTCGATTAAATCAGGAGATAAACTACGTGGAGATTTTAAGAATTTCTTATATTTCCTAATTGCTTCATCAGTGACAGTTTCATCATTCATTTTTCCTAAAACAGCTATTGCAAATGTACGTAGTAATGCATCAGTATGTTTATCAGATTTTTTAGGTTCCCATCCAAGATTAGATAAGATTTTTCGGAAATAATTTATAGCATAACTTCTTATTTCTTCTACAAATTTTTCGTCAAATGCACGGAAATACAATGATGCTAAGTTATGTGCAACATTAACAGATGCAAGATAACTATCTTCATCAAAATATGCATCAGAAAAATCAAGATAGTTTCGTACTTGTTCATCACCAGAAACACAAAGAGAAAACAGATCATTTTGTACAGCCCACCTATCAATTGGAGGTATACGTTTTTCATCTACCAACATTTTAAGATCAAGTAAAATTCCTTCATCGTATTTGACACGGTAGAATCCTTTTCGACCATAGTTTGCAACAAATCCAATTGTATTTTTAGGTAATTTTACTGACATAGATTTTTTAGAAAATAATGTTTTAGAAGTTTCTTGTTCTAAACCTAATGATAATGGAATTGACCACAAACCCTTGCTGAATTTTTTATTAGATTCAAGCAAGTAACGGTTTTGTTTAATTTTCAAGTTATTGCCATCTTGATTGATTTCCACAAGAGGGAATCCAGGTTGTTTTAACCAGGTGTTAATCATAGAAGTAACAGGCATTTTGGAGGCCTTTCCGATGGCATCCCACAAATCTTGACCTTTAGCATTTTTGTATTTGAAATCAGAAAGGTATTTTTTCAAACCTTTTTGGAAATTTGGTTCTCCAACATAGTTTTCCAACATTCTGAGTACACAACCTCCTTTATCATATGAAATTGCATCAAAAATTTCACGAATTTCAGCAGGAGAATTTACTTTAACATCAATAGGATGGGTTGTTTTAAGAGAATCCAGTCCCATTGCAACATTCATTGCATCCTCAACAAATTGATTCCACAAATCCCATTCAGGGTAGAATTTATCAACAAATTTTGTTGCCATAAAAGTTGCAAAACTTTCATTCAACCACAAATCATTCCACCATTTCATAGTAACCAAATTTCCAAACCACATGTGTGCAATTTCGTGTGAAATTACTTCAGCAATGAATTGTT
>CABXQD010000013.1 GCA_902514275.1 uncultured marine group I thaumarchaeote
ATCGTTTTAATCATGTTTTACCGTTTATTGATATTGTAAAAATTGAATTCAAAACAAAAGATTCTGATTTTGTAGATTCTGAGCACTATGAAAAATTAATTAGTCATACAATGAAATGTCTTGAATCTTCTGTAAATTCTAAAAAAATAACTTTTATCAAAATTGTTGTTAGTTCAAAAACTCAACCAACTGAATTCAAAAAATTAATTACAAATATTTTTGAAATAATTTCAAAAGACAATATTGATGGATTTGTAATTCAACCAACTTATGGAGTTTCTGAACCTTCTTTGGATTTACTGCTTAATTTGTATGATATAGTATTTCCACATTATATTGATGTCAAGGTAGTTCCTCAATTACATAAATTCATTGGTGCTCCATAATTTTGGCATTAGCCTGAAAATCAGATTACGTTCAAATACTAGAAAAATTGGATAAAATTACAAAATGGATGAGGAACGCGTAAAAAAACTTGTAAGAGAATTAATTATTGAAGTTGGTGAGGATCCAACCCGTGAAGGACTAAGAGAAACTCCTAAAAGAATTGCAAGTATGTATAAAGAAATCTTTGGTGGGTATGATTCAGATTCTGAATTATCTGTACAATTTTCTGAAGATTCTGATGTGGTAATCGCAAGAGACATCCAATTTTATTCCATGTGTGAACATCATATGTTACCATTTTATGGTAAAATTCACATTGCTTATTCTCCAAATGGTAGAGTTTTTGGAATATCTAAATTAGTTAGATTAGTTGAAAAATATTCAAAAAGATTGCAAATTCAAGAACGTTTAACCAAAAATATTGCTGATGAATTATACTCTCAAGGAGTAAAAGGTGTAGTAGTTTTTGCTGATGCAGAACACCTTTGTATGAAAATGCGTGGTGTGAGAAATGATGCAACTCTTTCTTCATCTGCATTTAGAGGAATCTATGAGAATAAAGAGGAAAAAGAGGGTATTATGGCACTAATTAGAAAACGTGCTTCAAATTCATCATTTTAGAATACTCAAAAATTAAATAATCAATATTTTTCACCATCAATATGGGAAAAGCAAATCCATATGTTCACATTCCAAAAGAATCCTTTCCAGGTTGGATATGGTATGCAGTAGAATGTGTAGCTCTTATTGTAATTGCTTTTTTCTCATCAGTTCTAATTACTGATACATTTGAAGGATTAACTACTGAACAACATAATTACGTAATTACAGGAATTTTTGCATCATTCTTTTTAGTTTGGTATGTACTAATTAGAAGTATAATTCTAAAAAAGAAAATTCTTAGATAAATAATTTATTTAAGATACTTTGTTTTATCTGTAATTCCAGCTTTCATAAATGCAATTTTTCTATTATTACAGGACTCACAAATTCCACAATGATATTTTTTATTTGCATAACAACTCCAAGTTTTAAAAATTAAATCACCTAGATTTTTTATTCCTGATTTTAATAAATCACTTTTAGATAATCCCTTACGATATGGTGACCAAATCTCAATATTTTTTCTTAATTTTGAATTAATTCCATCAATTTCCCCTTCATTAAATGCATTTTCTAATTTTTTTGCAAATTTTGGTCTACAATCTGGATAATTTGTATCTCCTGTATGTGCACCATATGCAACAAGAGATGCATTAAGTGTAAAAGCCCATGCAGATGCTATTGAAAGAAATACTGCATTTCTAATTGGAACTACAATTGAATATTCAAATTTTGTTGGAATTTTTCTTTTTGAACTTGTTAAAACATTTGAGTTACCATAGAGATTTTTCATAAAACCAATATCAATAATTTTATGCTCTTTTAATCCCAATTTTTTTGCAAAAGATTTTGCTGCCTTAATTTCCATGTTTGCTTTTTGACCATATGAAAATGTAATTCCATATAATTCATATTTTGATTTTAAAAATGATACAGCACATACAGAATCTACTCCACCACTAAATACAATTACTGCTTTTTTCATATTTCATCCAATAATTATTTTGTATGTATTGCTCCTTTACTTGGTTTACAAATTATTGTTTGACATTCAATATTTGCCGTTTTGAAACCTTTTGACATTGCAGCACTAATTTTTTTTAAATCAAATGAACTTTTTGAAAATGCAATTATTGATGGACCTGCACCACTAATTGTTACACCATATGCTCCTGCTTTTAATGCATTTTGTTTCACTTTGTCATATCCTGGAATCATATGTTGTCTTGCAGGCTCCACAATTACATCTTTAATTGAATTTCCAATTAATTCTGGATCTTTTTTCATAAAACCTGCAACAATTGCTGAAGCATTTGATAAATTTAATACAGCATCAGTTAATTTTATTTTTTTAGGAATTACTCCCCGTGAAACTTTTGTTTTCTTTTTTGGTACATCAATTTTTGGAACTGCAACACACATTCTTAGATTCATTGGTGAATCAATTGTAATTACGTTTAATGGATTTGTTTTAACAATAACAAATCCTCCTAAAACTGATGCAGCAACATTATCGTAATGTATTGTTCCAGCACTAGCTTTTTCACCAAATCCGGCAAATTCTACAAGTTGATTAGAATTTAATTTAATTTTAAATAATTTTCCAAATGCTACTGCAGTTGCAGCAGCAGAACCAGCACTACTACCCATTCCGAAACCAGCAGGTATTCCTTTTTTAATTTGAATTTCAACACCACTTTTAATTTTTAATTTCTTTTTCATATTTTTTACAACTAATCCAGCAGTATTATTTTCTGGATTTGTAGGAATATTATCATCTGTAATTATTGTAATACCATTTTTTGTTTTTGTTAATGTAATTTCATCATAAAATGCATCAATTGCTAATCCAAACGTATCAAATCCTGGACCCAAATTGGCTGTGGATGATGGTGCTCTAACTGTTATTTTTGATACCACTTAATCTTCTACCTCTTCACCTAAATTAAGAATTCTGCTTAATGCACCCTCAAGATTTACAATCCCATCTCCAGTTAAATTTGAAATTGGAATTAATCCTTGTTCATATTCACTAAGGTTCAATCCTCGTAAAATACTTGTAGTCAATGAATATGTTTCACCATCTGTATCATTAGATATTGCATTTTCTAATGTATTCATATTTGTTGACCACTGTAAAATTTCTTTCAATTTAGTATCTATTACATCTGTTTTTGTAATTACATTTATTGTTGGTAAATTAAGTCGTAATCTAATTGATGTTGCAAGTAATGCAATTGATACAAAATTTACTGGAGTAGTAATTATTGAACCATCAAAAAGAAAAATACTTGCTTTTTCATCTGATGTAATTTGATCTATGATAAATCTTCCACTAGAACGATATGCAAATAATTCAATTTGACCTGGTGTATCAACAATAAGATAATCTGGATTTATACTATTGAGATCATTTTGTATTTCATCAATTTTTGATGCAATCAAATCATTTGCCATAACTAATCCACCATTTGGTCCAAGATTGTATTCTTGCATTATTGAGACATAATCAACATAATCTCTTACATCCACATCACAATTGTAAGGCATACTTTCAACTCCGGGATCCAAATTTAATACTGCAGCAAATGCACTATTTCTCGTATAATATTCATGTAATTTTGATACTAATGATGATTTTCCTGAACCAGCTGTTCCAGTAACAAAAATTGTTTTCAATCTGTGTAGATTTCTTTTCTTTGCTTATATTTCAAACTGGGTGATTTTTGAAGAATTTTTTAAGAAATTTATTTTGTAATAATTTCAAATTTCAAACTAATTATTTTTATGCCTAAATCTAGGCATGAAAATTTATGGGTAATTTTTCATCAACTTTCATATTTGATTCTTTAAAAAAACTATCAAATGAACTGGAGAATAGTAGCTATACCTGTTACATTAATCCCAATTATTCTAATTGCAATTCAATTTGATATTAAAATAGAAGATATTCTGGCAATTGGAGTTTTTCCGTTTGTGGGTGCAATTATTGCAATGATGATTAAACTAGGTTTACAGGGAATTAAATTTGCATATATTACAAGAAAATATCTTGGTAATACTGATTCATTTTTAAAATTAGTAGGAGTTCGAGTGGGTAGTGAATTTATTAAATTTACAACTCCAATGTTCATTGGTGCAGAGTTTGTTGTAATTTATTATTTGAAGAAAAAAGGAATAGAACTTTCAAAAGCTACCTGGATTGCACTTGTTGATATTGTAACTGAAGTATTTGCAGCAGGTTTATTGTCTATGTTAGCAGGAATAATTGCATTATTGAATGGAGCATATGTTGTAGGAATAGTCATTTTAGCTACTAGTATTTCTATCACAACATTATGGATGGTTATGTTTTTCTTGTCATCTAAACATACATTTCAAGTTCCAAATATTTTAGAAACACTTGTTATAAAATTAGGAAAAGAAAAAGGAACTAAAATAATTAACCAAACAAATGATTGGATGGAGGAAACTTGTACTATGATTAGAGAAAATATTAAAACTCCGGAATCTAAAAAAATATTCACTGTTTCATTTTTACTTTCAATAGTTTCTTGGTCGTTTTATGGAATTTCTTTTATGATTATTGCAATGGGAACTGGTTACATAATTAGTATATTTGATTCAATAATGGCAGTTATGGGTGCAAATGCAATTGGTAATTTGCCTATCACAATTGGTGGTTCTGGTTTAGCTGAATTTGGTATTGTGGCTTATCTAAATAATTTGAATCCATTTGATTTTAGTATCACTGAAGGAATTCTTGCTTGGGATGCAGTAATTGGTTGGAGAATTGCAACATATTATGTTCCAATCGCAATTACGTGGCTATTATTAGTAAAATTAGCCTTGAGTAAAATCCCAAAAACACAAAATAAATAGAAACCACTTTATCATTAAATGATTTTTTTTATTTGTGGATTTTAAAAATAAAGTGGTTTTAATTACTGGGGCATCATCAGGAATTGGTAAACAGACTGCAATTGCATTTGCTAAATTAGGTTCCAATATTATTTTAGTTGCAAGAAGAAAAGACAAACTTGAACAAGTAGAAAATGAATTAAAACAATTCAATGTAACCACGTTAATTTGTACATGCGATGTTTCAAAGAAAGATCAAGTAGAAATCATGTCAAAGATTGTTTTTGAAAAATTTAATTTTGTAGATATTTTAGTAAATAATGCTGGATTTGCAATTTATGGCTCTGTTTTTGATTTATCAATAGATGAAATAGAATCTCAAATGAAAACTAATTATTTTGGTATGATTTATTGTACTAAATTTTTCCTTCCATTAATGCTAAAGAAAAAATCTGGTCATATAGTTAATGTTGCATCTGTTGCTGCTAGTTTTGGATTACCTGGAATTGCTTCATACTGTGCATCTAAATTTGCAATGTTGGGGTTTTCTGAAGGTCTTAAACATGAACTTAGTGGTACTGGAGTTGGAATAACAGTTGTTAGTCCAATAATGGTAAAAACTGAATTTTTTGATCACCCGTCGTTTGAAAAAATGCCAAAATATTCCCCCACATCTCTTAATCCTAAAACAGTTGCAAAATTAATAGTAAAAGCTGCAAACTCATCTAGACTTGAAATTATTACGCCCTCAGTAGTTAGAATTGCAGTATGGTTAAAACATACATTTCCTTATTTTATTAATCCAATTTTAGGAAAATCCTTTAAAAAACAATTAGAATCTACAAAAATTGACTAGTTTTATTCTTCAGTATCATCTTCAGATGCTTGACTGGAACCGCCCTCATCTATCAATTTAATTGATTTTAATTTAAAATCATAAATTGCATTCATTTCAATTTCTTTTTCTTTTTCCAAAAATTCTGAAACTTTTTTACTTAATGGGGCTTTATGTTGTTCAAAATTAAATTCGTAAACAAGCCCTTTTTCTAATTCTGAAATTTTGATTTTTTCAGATAAGTCCATTGTAACTATTTGTCTTCCATCCTCTACAGGTTCATACAATTGAGTATCTATTTTATTATCTTCTTGATACATTTCTAGAACATATCCTGAAATTTTTAATTTTTTTGGTTTTTCAAATTTTGCATTTTGGATTTCGTCAGTAACCCAATCAGGAATTTCGTCTTTCTTTTTTACCATTTTAAATTACCACTAATTATCAAGATTTTTATCTTTTTTACTTTTATTCCACCATTCAAGATAGTCATCACTTTTATCATCACGTGTTCTTTCTTTTTGATTTAATTTGTATCTGATATCTGAAATTTGCTCTCTTGATGCATATAATCCACATTTTTTACAAATGAAATTTTTTGTATTTTTATCCATTTCCATTGGAATTTCGACTTCATCGTATAATTTGTAAAGATCTTGTCTATCTCTATCCTCTTCTGCAACTTCTTCTTCGTATTTAGTTAGAATTTTCTTTTTTGCTCTTGCTGTACATTCAGGACAAACAACCAATGAAATTCAGATTAATTTTTTCCATAAAAGCGTTCGCACGTTCTTTATTGATCGATATTTTATCTGACACGCGGATTTTTTCATCATCCCTTGCGGTCCGTTCGCCCATCGAAATCCCGCGTGCCAGATGAGAAAATTCCTAAAAATAATCTATTATCTCTTTTCTTCTAATACTTCAGACGCAATTTTTGCTGAATTTTGAGCACCATTAGGAATAAAATTTTTTGAAAATTCCTTCAAATTATCCTCAAATTCATCATAATTCTCTTTAATCTTTGAAATTGCTTTTGTTACATGTTTAGTTTTGAGGGCTAAAATTCCAAGATTTTTCTCTTGAGCCCATTTAATGTTATTTGTGTGCTCATCATATATTGGAATTCCAATTATTGGTTTTGATTTTCCACCCATAATTTCACCCATTACTGTATGTGAACCATTCACAACTGCATATCCACATAAATTCAAAATTGAATCTTTTTCTTGTTCTGATAAAAAGCCAATATCGATTTGTATCCAATCAATTTTCTTTTCTAATGCATCTGAAATTGAGTATTTTTCCCCATCTTTATCTAATACTGAATCAATAGTAGATTCATTTCTTGCATGTGAAATAATTCTTTTTTCATTTTTCATTTCATTTTGATGAAATACTTCTTCATATCTTTGACCTGTTCCATCATTTGTAGATTTATTACCTGTTCTCATCCAATATCCAAAATTATTATTTTCAACTAATTTTTCAAGATTTGTTTTAGATTTATTTTCAATCTTTTTATTATTTGTAAAATGTCCAACATAAACTACTTTATGTTCAGCTTCTTTTATAAAATTTAGATTATATTCACACATGGTATATGGGGGAGGAGAATCTGCAACAAGAATTTTTGTTGCTTTATTGATTTGTTTTGCAATAAAAATTAATGATGGATAAAGATATGATCTTGAATTATATAACTTGGGTCTAAATTGATTTGTAACAAACAAACTTGGAATATTTCTATTATTTGCTAAAATATTTGATCCCATGTCTCCATCATTAATTACTAAATCAAATTTTTCTTTGTTGTACAGTTTTCTCTCTTCTCTCAAATAATTAATGATTTGTCTTATCAGTGAGGGATTATTTTCAATTGGTAATAATATATTCATTAATGATTTTGAAACACTAGGCCCAAATTTTCCATCAATAGGAGTTGGCATTAAAATTTCATGAATTTTTTCTTTTTTATCCGGAAATTTTTTCACTAATTTTTCATAGACATGATCTTTACTTGAAAAATGAACATCTAATTCATCTTTAATCTGAACATCTAATTCATCATTTAATCTCATCATTCGAGAATAATGACCACTTCCCCATGGATAGATAAATTCGCCTATTTTGAGCACAATTTCTAATAAAATATGGTGTTTAAATTTTCAATGATTTTCATTTAAGGAGTCTAAAATATCATGAACATTATTTGCACCTAATTTAACAAAAATTTTTTGTTTAGTTTTGAGAGCAGATTCTACACTTGTTTTAGAAAATTTAGGAACATCATTTGAGCTAATATTGATCATTTTTTCTAATTTTTTGATATTTCGTTCTAAACCTATCTCTTTTGCTTCTCTAAATAATTCATCATCTACACCTGTTAGGGGAATAATTGGAATTTTATTTTTAGTAAATACGTGATCTAATGCATTATCAATAAAATTTGCAGGAAATATCAATGGTGACAAACCTAAAGATATTTTCTTGTTTGAATGATTTAACATAATTTCTAATATTGAATTTATGTAAATTAAATAATTTTTAATTCCATTTGATTTTATTTTTAAATAATAAAATTCTAATTCAATTTTTTCTTGCATTAATCTTGGAATTATTTGATTAATTATTTTAGCTAAATTCATTAATTCAGATTTTTGTCTATAACAAATAATGATTTTTGTATCGTAACCTTGCTTAATTGTTTCATAACATGATACGGCAGAAATTTCATCATAAATTGCACATATTGTTTGTTCTTTTTGTGATTGATACGGAATTCCACCTTTGCCTTTATCTGAAAAAATGCAAATGTATGCATTATTTTTTGTTAAATATGTATATAATAATTTATCAAAATTTTCATCAGTTCCAGGATGAGCCCCTAAATTAGATTTTTTTTCAATTATGTTAGATGTAGCAGATATTTCTATATCCTTAACTAGAAATCCTTTTGATATTCCTTCTACTTTAACTAAAAATTTTTCTCCTTTTAATAATAAATTACCTCCAATTGTTGTAATTTCTGAAACGATATTTTGAAAATCATTTTTTACTTGTCTTGCAATAGCAATTTTTTCTATACCAAAAAGTAAATTGATAGCTGATGATGCAAAAACAGGATCATTTGCATCAACTAAAATAATACTGCCATCACGTTTAACAGAATTATATTTTTGATTTTTTATTTTAAGAATTTTTTTAATATTTTTTATTAATTGAGGCATTTTATTTTTAGAAAATATATTTGGAAAAACTACTACATATGATATTTCATTCATCTTTTCTCTTTTCAATTCTACTTGTTTATAATTTAGCATAAATTTTTGGGTAATCAATATAAAAGAAATATTTTAAATGAATATGTGACAAAATTTACGCAAGAACAAGTGGATAATCTTAATTCTACAATTAAAACAACTGAAGAAGCTTTACAATGGGTTTCTGATAATTTACATCCTAAAGTTGCTAAAGCATCTAGTTTTGGTGCTGAAGATGCTGTTGTAATGGATATAATGTTAAAAATTAATCCTGATTTTCGGTTTTTCACTCTTGATACTGGAAGACTTCCACAAGAAACCTATGATATTATGGATATTGTTAGAAAAAAATACAATATTTCCATTGAAGTATTATTTCCTGATACTAAGGAAATTGAAGAAATGGTTAAGGAAAAAGGATTGAATCTTTTCTATGATAGTGTAGATAATAGAAAACTTTGTTGTGAAATTCGTAAAGTACATCCTATGAATAAAATGTTGAATACTTTAGATGGTTGGATTACAGGATTAAGACGTGATCAAACAAAAAATCGTGAAGATGTTAAAATTTTTCAATTAGATCATGGTCATGGTGGAATTTTAAAAATTAATCCAATAGTTGATTGGACTTGGGATCAAATTCAAGAATACATTAAAAATAATAATTTGCCCTACAATAGTCTTCTTGACAAGGGTTTTCCTAGTATTGGATGTGAACCATGTACTAGAGCAATAAAACCTGGTGAGGATATTCGTGCAGGTAGATGGTGGTGGGAACAAGATGGTAACAAAGAGTGTGGCCTTCATATAGACCATAAATAGAGGGTTAAACATGTCAGAAAATAATTCAATCCAAGCACATGGTGGAGTTTTAATTAATAGAATTACTAAAGTAGAATCTACAGGACTATTTTCAATTACTATTACTGAAGATCTAGCAAATGATGTAGAGAATATTGCTGATGGAATTTTTAGTCCTTTAGAGGGATTTTTAGGACAACAAGACTTTGAAAGTGTTGTATCTCGTGGAAGATTAACTAATGATTTAGCATGGACTATTCCAATTGTACTTGATGTAGATGAAGAAACTGCTTCTAAAATGAAAGAAGCCGGAGATGTTTTATTAAAAAATCCAGATGATATAGGAATTGCAGTATTACATGTTGATGAAACATTTACTTTTGATAAAGAAAAAACAGCTCAAGGAGTATATGGTACTACTGATTCATCACATCCTGGTGTTGCATATACAATGTCAATGAAAGATACATTGGTTGGTGGGAAAATTGATTTTATCCAAAGACCAAATGATACTGAAATTAGAAAAAATAGATTAACACCAATTCAAACTCGAGAATCATTTGAAAAAGCTGGTTGGAAAACAATTTGTGCATTTCAAACAAGAAATCCACCACATGTAGCACATGAAATGCTACAAAAAACATCTATTACAACTCGTGATGGTGTATTTGTAAATCCTGTAATTGGTAAGAAAAAATCTGGTGATTTTGTAGATGAGGTAATTGTAAAATGTTATGAAACCATGATAAAATTATACTATCCTGAAAATAGATGTAAACTTGGAACATTACATACACAAATGAAATATGCTGGTCCAAAAGAAGCAATACATCATGCAATTATGAGACAAAATTATGGTTGTACTCATATCATTATAGGACGTGATCATGCAGGTGTTGGAAAATTCTATGATCCAATGGCAGCACAAAAAATCTTTGATGATTATCCTGAATTAGACATTTCTCCAGTATTTTTCCCACCATTCTTTTACTGTAAAAAATGCTTAACTTACACAACACCAAAAGCATGTCCACATGATAATGATGTAAAAGAGCAAATTAGTGGAACCGCACTTAGAGAAATGATTCAAAATGGACAAGCACCATCTGAATTTATCTTAAGACCTGAAGTAGCAAAGGTAATTTTGGATACTCCAAAACCTTTTGTTGATTAGATATTTATTCAAACAAATTTAGATTAGCTCATGAAGTATATTGTTCCAATAATCCTATTTCTTGGATTTTTAATTACTCCTGCATTTGCACAAGAAGAAGTTAATCCATCTTTAATAATAGAAAATTTAGAAATTTCTGCTGAAAATTTCAATACTGTATTGCGTAATGCACCAATAATTCCATTAGATACTGTTCATAGTGTAAGTTGGCAAATTACTATTGATAATAATTTACTTTATGCTAATCCAAATGGAAATGCAGTTCTTAGAGTATACGATAAACTAGACAATGCTGAATTTATTGAAGTAGGTATGGGTCCAAAACCTGACAACAAATTTTGGGTTGCAGTACAAACTCCTGATGAAGGCTACATTGTTGTTCATAGGGATTTAGATAGAGGCTGGTATCCTCAAGCAAAATCTATAGTATCATTTACAGATAGAGCAGGATTAACTGTAAATAATGGAGCAAGAATAGTAGTAACAAATTTGGATATTGGTAAATTTGAAATTGAATCATATTCAGTTCATGGAAAGGAAGGGAGTACTGACCCACCTGCAATAAATTCTGGTGTTATGCTTGTAGAAATTTTATCAGGTGATCCTGGAAAGAATATGTTTGCATTTTTCCCATTTTATGTTGCTGCAGGAATTGGAATTATAGGTGCAACACTATATTTTACTAAGAAGCGTTCTTAGTTTTATAATATTTACAGCTTTTTTTAATTTTACAAACATCACACATTGGTGAAATCGGTTTACAAATATTTTGACCATACATTACAAATGTATCATTTATGTCAATCCAATATTTTTTATCTATTTTTTTCATTAACTCTTGTTCTGTTTCTTCAGGATTTTTTGTATTAACTAAACCTAATCTATTTGAAATTCTATGAACATGAATATCAACTGGTATTGCTGGTTTTTCAAAAGCATATACTAAAACACAGTTTGCAGTTTTTCTCCCAACACCTGGTAATTGTACTAAAGTATCAAGATCTTCAGGAACCTTATCTTTGTATTTTTTATGAATTATTTTTGAAACTTCAATTATTCTTTTAGACTTTACATGAAAAAATCCAATTGATTTAATTATTTTTTCCACATCTTTAATTTTTGCATTTGCAAGCTCTTTTGGATTTTTATATTTTGCAAATAATGCTTTAACAGCTTTTGTAGTTGTTTCATCTTTAGTTCTTGCAGAAAGTATTGTTCCAATTAAAATACTAAATGGACCTGTTTCAGCATTATGAAGATCTCTTAATGCTGTAATTCTTGGTGGTTTTACAGAATTCATGGTATTTGTCATACCCGTTAGTATTTTTTTCATTTTCAATTGGAATCTACGCACAAGTATTATAACTGTAATAATGATAATTTACCATTGGAATTAACTAGAGAAGAAGAATCTGCATTAAAAGGAGAACAAGGAGAAACTATGCAAATGGCATATAGAATTTTAGTTGCAACCGGTGAAGCAACAGATGCTGAAAAATTAATCCCTATAGAATGGGCTCATTTATCTGGTGTAAATTATAATACAATTGGGGATGCAGGTGAAGAATTTCTATCTACTATTAGTAAGGATGCTCGTGTTAAAGTAAAAACAACATTAAATCCAATGGGATTTGATATTGATAATGTATCTAATTACAAATTAGATGAAAATTTCATTTCAAAACAATTATCCATTAGAAATTCATACGAAACAATGGGAGTTATTCCATCCTTTTCTTGTATTCCATATGAGATTTTTGATATTCCAAAAAATGGAACACAAGTTGCATTTGCAGAAAGTAATGCTGCAATTCATGCAAATTCATATGATAATTTAAAAACCAATAAAGAAAGTGCATTTAGTGCATTAGCTAGTGCAATTATTGGTAAAAGTCCTTACTCTTCATTACGTAAAGAAGATACACCAAATATTACAATTCAAATGAAAGTCAAAAATCCAAATGAACTAACATATGGAATGTTAGGATTTTATGCTGGAAAAGTAGGTGATACATCTGTAAATATTTCTGGTCTTGGAGAAATGGATCAAAGACAATGTAAAGCAATGTGTGGAGGAATGGGAACATCTGGAACTTGTGCTAAATTTAATTTTGTTGAAGGAGATCCTAACACTGAGAAAATAGATTTTGATGAAAAAGAAATGCAAAATGTTCATGATGAATTGAATACTGCTGAAAAAGGTGATTTAATTACACTAGGAAGTCCTCAATTAGGTTTAGATGAAATTTCTGATCTTACTGCTAAACTAAAAGGTCGTTCATTTGAGAAAAGATGCATGGTTTTCTTACCTAGAACTGTAAAAGAACAGGCACAAAAAATTGGTTACATTACTGAACTTGAGCGTGCAGGATGTGAAATTCTTTCTGATTGCTGTACATGTCTAACTCCATTGATATGTAAGGATGATGTTGATGCAGTTACTACTAATAGTATCAAAGGAGCATTTTATCTAAAAAATTCTAATGGTGTAGGTGTTAATTTAAAATCATTAAAAGAAATTGTTGAAGATGAAACACGATGAATAAAATTTTAGTTTCAGGTAAAGTGGAAGGAATTATTTTAAAATCAAATGATCCAATTAATTTTTTAGGAACGGTTGATAAAAAAACTGGGATTATTAGCGATAAGGATCATTCACTTTTTGAAAAACCAATTAAAGATTCAATTTTAGTATTTCCATCTGGTATTGGTAGTAGTGTAGGTGCATATACTATCTATTCAATAAAATCAAATAATACATCACCACTTGCAATGATTTGTAAAAAAGCAGATCTTACAGTGGCCACTGGATGTGCTTTAGCTAATATTCCATTAATTACTATTAGTGATGAGGAATTTGAATCAATTAAAACTGGAATGAAGATATCACTTGATACTGATTCAACTACTCCAATTCATTATCAATAATATTTTCTTTTTCTAAATCTCCTAAACTAACTTCTTTAATTTGACTTTTACCTGCAGGTAATGCACGAACAAATTCATCAACATTAATTTTTCTTGTAATATCTTCAAATATTTTTAAAAATTCTAATCTTATTTTTTTTGCACACTCTGCCATTTCTGATCCATTTGGTTCAATTATTGCATAGCAAATAGAATTTTTTTTAATTGCTTCTGGAGGTCCACATGTTAAGACGTGATCATTATCTTCTAGTCGTATTATTCCAACAGCTAATTTTAGAGTCTCTGATTTGATAAAATTTCGTTGTCCTTCTATTGTAAATGAGCCTTTAGGGAGAAATTCTCCACTTGGTGCGGATTTTTTTACTTGGTCTGGAAGAACCCAGTAAGCACTAACTCCATACAATGCTTCTCTCCATGCTCTACTGAAACATACAGTTGCATGTGCAATTTCATTCATTGTTGTATCTGGCACATTTTCTGCATCTTTTAAAATAAAAAATGGAGAACCAAAAATGTCGCCATGAAATACTTTATCATTTTTATCCAAATGTTTTCTAATTACAGCTGAATTTGATGCTGCATCTCTACCACCAATTGTAAGAAATCCATCAGTAGTCATAAACCATCTATATCTTTCAAACCAATTTTTCTTTCTAATTTCTGTAACAACCTCTAAATTTCTTTCAGCTTCTGTTTGATTTTGGAATTTCTTTAATTTTTTTTCTGTTTTTTCTTTAATTGCTTGAATTGAATTAATCGCACCTGATTGTTTTTTTGCTTGATTAAACAAAACAGATGCTATTGATTGAAGTGGAGAATCTGTATTTATTTTGATTTTCTCATCTTCAACAATAATCATTGAGATTCCTTTTTCACTAATCAATTTTGCATTATTAGTTGCCAAAATCTCTTGTGCTAGACTATCTTTAATTGAAAAAATTCCTTTTGAAACCATTTCAAAAAGCGAATTTGCAACATTTGTAATTTTTTTTGATTTATCTTTTACTGTTTGAATTGCTTTTTCTTGTTCAGATATTTGTGTCTCTAAATCTTTAATTTTTTTATCAGAACCACTACTTTGAATTGATTTACCTTTTTCAACTATATTTTTTGTAAAAATTGTATCTAATCCTTCAATGAAACTAGTAACATCAGTTACTTCACCTTCAAGTTTTCCTAGTTTTACAGGTAAAACTTCTATTTTTTCGTTTTTAACAATGACTGGTTCATGATTTCCAGATACAACATCTAAAACAATTTTCTTTGTTGTTTCATAAATTTTTGTTACTTCTTCATTTGTTAATAAATTTCCAATTTTTTTACGATCAATATTTGTAATTTCAAATATTGATTCAACATATTTTTTTGGTAAACCTAAAGTTCTTCCAAACCATTTTGCAGAAATTAAATCAGTAGTTTTTAATTCATCAAAATTTGATTCAGTTAAATTAAAAATATCTAAATTATTTTCTGGAGGTTCTGCATATTCTAATCCTACACTAAGTTTTCTATGTCTAACTTCTATTGAATGTTGTAAAGCTAAAATTTTCATATCCTTACTACAAAGTATAATATTTCCATCGCCAAAAAATTCACCTACTAAAATAAACTCTTTACCAAATCCTTCAAAAGTAAAATATGCAATTCTTTCTGCACCTATTTGTTCAATTTTTTTTAATTTTAATCGTAGTAAATCACTTCTTAATCTCTTAAGTAATCTATTTGGTTCCATTTGATCAATTTTTACTTTAGTTAGCCATACACCTGATGTTGAAATCATCATAAAGAGATCACTTTTTTCAGTGTGATGAAGTTTGAAGAGAATACTATCTTTTGTTATTCCATAGATATTGCTGATATAGTATCCTTGAACTTGTTCAGAAATTTGATTTACTAAATATCTTAATTCTATACCAGCTAATGCCATGGTTTTTCTCCTTTATCTCTAAAATTATACCCTTCCTATTCTGTGCTCAAATTTTTACCAAAGATATTAAACATGGTTTGCTTGATTTACGCTAGAAATTTACTTTGGCCAAATTTAAGAAGAAAAAATCTGCACCAACGCCTGGATCTGATGACTCTAAGCCCAAAATTGCAGATGAGATTGATGTTCCAGAAGTAGAAAAATCTGAACCTTTAACAAATAATTCTAAAGATCCATCTAAAGATCCTCCAATTAGTGATGCAGCTAAAAGTGAAAAAGATAAAAAATTAGCTAAATTATTTTGGATGCGTATTGTTTTAGGTGTTATTGCAGGTATTGCAACGACATTTATTTTTGAGGGTATTGAGGGTGAAGAAAGAAGATGGGCATCAATTGGATTTATGATAATCTTATTTTTTGGTTCAATTATAGTTGCTAAAGCAATGAAAATGCAATTACCATCATCAGATAGAAAGAAAATTGTTACACAAGGTATAGGCAGCTATGTATTTTTGTATTTATTCTCATGGATTGTCAGTTATACATTAACACATCTTGGTGACGTCTCTACAGGAATTAATTTATAAAAAAATTAAAAAAGTAAAAAGATAGATTATGTGGAATTATAAAACACCTGGAATACCTGATGAATATTTTGAACGTGCTGAAAAAGTTCCAATTACTAAAGAAGAAGTAAGAACAATACAACTTAGTAAAGCAAGATTGAAACCAGGTCAAACTGTTTATGATATTGGTTGTGGTAGTGGCTCCATTTCTGTTGAAGCAGCATTTCAAATTGAATCAAATGGTAAAGTTTTAGCAATTGATTATGATGAAAATGCTGTTGAATTAACTAAAAAGAATTTTAAAAAATTTAATCTTTCTAATGTTTCTGTAATTTTTGGTAATGCTAAAGAAAAAATCTTAGATCTTGAAGAAGCTGATGTTATTTTTATTGGTGGAACTGGTGGTGATACTGCAGAAATAGTCAAGCTTTCAGAAAATAAACTAAAATCTGAAGGTAGAATTGTAATTGGAATTATACTAATTGAAACACTCTATTCAGTATTACAAATTCTTGATAAATTGAAGTTTGATTCCATTGACATTACTCAAGTTACCATATCTAAGAGTAGAAAAACTACTACTGGTACTATGATGTTAGCTAGAAATCCAGTTACCATAATATCTGCCACTAAAATTTAATCTAGATTTTTAATTGGGTAAAAAGGCATGAAAATCATGCCTGGATTAATTGGAATTGGAGTAGGTCCTGGAGATGTAGAACTACTTACAGTAAAAGCAGTCAAAGCAATCCAAAATGCCGATATTATCATGTGTCCAGCTTCTAAAGAGACACGACCGAGTATTGCATTATCTGTAGTTTCATCTATTATTGATAAATCAAAAAATCAAGAAATTATAAAATTAATTTTTCCAATGACTAAAGATAAAGATATTCTAGAAGCTTCTTGGAAAAAAAATGCAAAAATTATGGCTGAAACTGTTTTGAAAGGAAAAAATGTTGTATATCTTACAGTAGGTGATCCATATCTTTACAGTACATGGATCTATATGCATAGAGATTTGACAGAAAAATATCCTGACATGAATATCAGTGTAGTACCAGGTATTGTATCAATATTTTCATTTGCATCTAAAGTTGGTGTTAGTGTTGCAGAAGGTGCTGAAAAGGTTGCAATTATTCCTTCATGTTATGATTTATCAAGTGTCAAAGAAATTGCAAAATATTCTGAATCAATGATATTTCTAAAAGATGGTAGATATTTTGATAAAGTTATTGAAGTTTTAAAAGAATCTGGTTTTCCAGATGATTCTCTTTTTGCAATTGGACAAGACTTAGGTACAGAAAATGAAATTGTTAGAACAATGAAATTAGGTGAAGTAAATGATGATTCCTTAACTACAAAATACTTTTCAATTTTGGTGGTAAAACGTGTCTAACGTATTTTTTGTTGGCTGTGGTCCTGGTGATCCTGAATTAATTACAGTAAAAGCAAAAAAATTAATTCAAAAAGCTGATGTTGTAGTTTATTCTGGCTCGTTAATTCCTGAACCTATTTTGAAATTATGTAAAAAAGGTAAACTATATGATGCTGCAAAATTAGTTAGAGAAGAAATTTTTGATTTGTTATACAAAAATGCAAAAAAGGACAAACTTGTTGTTAGATTGCACGATGGTGATCCAGCAATTTATGGTGCAATTAGAGAACAAATTGATAATCTAGAAAAAAAAGGAATAGAATCTACTGTTGTGCCTGGTGTTACCTCTTTTCTAGCCTCAGCTGCAGCACTTGGAACTCAATTAACATTACCTGGAGTAACTCAAACAATGATAATCACAAGAGCAGAAGCAAGAACCAAGGTTCCTAAAAGAGAACAAATTTCTGAACTTGCAAAACATCAAGCTACATTAATTTTTTATCTTAGTGTTCATTTACTAAACAAAATTTCAAAAGAAGCAATTGAAGGTGGATATAAAAAAACTACACCTGTTGCAGTTGTTTATAGAGCAAGTAGAAAAGATCAAAAAATAATTATTGGAACATTAACAGATATTGCAAGCAAAGTAAAAGCTGAAAAAATTACAATGACTGCTATTGTTATAATTGGTGATGTTATTAAACCAAAATCTTATGAATACTCAAAACTTTATGATAAAACATTTACTCATGGTTTTAGAAAAGCTAAATCTAAGTAGATAAAAAATTTATTTTATTTTTAATTCCAATATTATCTAATTTCTTTTTAAAATTAATTACATTTCCAGATGTAAAAATTTTTAATGAATTTCTTTTTGATTGTTGATTTTTAATTTTTGAATAAACTTTTTCTGCAACAATATTTCCTGGATCAATAAAATTTACTTGTGGAAATTCTTTTTTTAATAATTTTTTTAAAAATAATAAATGAGTACTAGATAATGTAATAGTATCAACTTTTTCTGCAACAATATAATTTTCTAAACTTTTTTTAATTATTTTTCTAGAGTATTTTTTATTATTAAGAAATTTTCCTGATTCAACTAAGTCAACAAGATTTGTTCCATTAATTTTAAAAATTTTATATGATTTTGGGATTTTGTTTTTTTTAACATAATTTAGAAATCCTTTACTGTTAATTGCAGATTTTGTTGCAAGTATCCCAATTTTTTTTGATTTTGATTTTTTTTGTGCTAATTTTAAAGGAGGTTTAACATCTACAACTTTTTTTGATTGTAAATTTAACATCAAACTTGGTGTATTTGATGCAACAACAATAATGTCAGGCACAAATTTTTCTTCTAATAGATTAATTGTTTTTTTAATTATTGAGGCTAATTGAGCCTGAGATTTTGTTCCATAAGGATAATTTCTTTGATCTGCAAAATATACAATGTCTGATTTTCCAATTTTTTGAATTTCTTTAATAATTGAAAGTGAGCCTAATCCTGAATCAAAAACAGCAATTTTTACCAATAATCAATTTCCATTAATCATCAATAATAGTTTGTTAGCTAAATTTAGTCAAAAGCTGATCTAAATTTACACTGTTGATTAAGACTAAATTTCTAAATTCATTATCATGCCAAACTTCGACAGTACATGGGCTCGACAAGAGACCCAAAGTGTAACTGGCAAACTACGAGATGCAGTAAAGCCTCAAGGTGCATTAAAACCACGTATTCAAACAGCAGTTAACAAACTACAAGTCCAAATTTCGAAAATGGATTCTATGTTAGGTAAACTGCAAGAAAGAGATGCGCAACTCTTTCAACGAGTCGTGACTGCAATGCAACAACATGATACTAGCACAAGTAGAGTTTTGTCTAACGAATTAGCTGAAATTCGTAAAGTTACAAAGATGCTCGGCAACGCAAGAATGTCATTAGAACAAGTTCAACTAAGACTGACAACTATTCATGATCTTGGTGATGCTATGGTAGCAATTGGACCAGCTATGTCTACAATGAAGGGATTGAAGTCATCGCTCGGAAGATTCATGCCAGAAGCTGATTCAGAATTGAATAGTATGACCCAGACACTTAATGGACTTATGATGGATTCACTTGCAGGAGACTCATTTAACATGGAGTCTGATGTTTCAAATGAAGAAACAGATAAGATTCTTCAAGAAGCATCTGCAGTAGCTGAGCAACAGATAGGAGACAAATTCCCATCTGTACCATCTTCAACCGGACTTTCGTCACAAACCTCTTCTACTTCTTCCTTTGAGTAGCTAGTTGAGATTAGACGATAGTTATTATTTTTATTTATTTTTTTTAAAATATTTCTATAACATTTTTCTAAATTCATATAGTAATTAATTATTAATTAATTATTGTTAAATCATAGAAAATTAACTTTCATTGGAGTAATTTTTTTGATATTGACATTCTTGATCAACTATTATCATCAACAAAATCATCCTGATACTGAATTTAATTATGCATATATTTCTGGAGTGATAATGTTGATTTGTTTTGGTGCTAGTTTTATTTTATTCACTAAGGACAATTTAACAAATTGATTTTTTACAGATAGAAGTTAGGTTTGATTTAGATTTTGATCTAGGATTATAAGCAATTATTACATATTCATTTTATGCCCGGCGATGAAATTGAAGTTCCAAAAGAATTGCGTGAATTTATGCTCGAAGAAGCTGAAGAAACTATTCTTGGACAGAAAAATGGCGCAAAAAAACAATATCGTTATGGGAATTTGCATATTCGAGAATACAATGATAAATTTTTAGTTCATACCGATAAAATTGATCCTAGAGTAAATCCACTTGGTCATTTAGTATTTGATGCTCCTGAAATTTTAATCGGAATTGCTTGTGGAATATTTACAGGTATGCATAATGCAAGAAAATTTTCTAATAAAAATTCTAAAAAAATATCTTTAGCCAATATTTTAGCTTCTTCATTAATGTCTGGATATTTAGGATATGCAGTAACTAAAAAAATTAAAAAACATTTAGAGTGATTTTATGTATACAATTAGAACTGTAAAAATTTTGATTAAGCTTTTACCATCTATTTTGGCATTACGTAAAGATAGAAAAAAATGGATTAATCAAAATAAGAATGAAATTGATCCAAATCAATTTAAAAAAAATGCCAGTAAAATTCTTGAAACTTTTATTTCATTAGGACCTGTTTACATTAAACTAGGTCAATGGCTTTCTTCTAGAGCTGATATTTTACCGCAACCATATTTGGAAGAATTATCAAAACTTCAAGATAGTGTACCTGCTGCTCCATTTGATCAAGTTAAACCAATAATTGAGAAAGATATTGGTTTGATACATGATAAATTTGATAATATTGATCCTACTTCTATTTCAGGTGCATCCTTGGGACAGGTTTATCGAGGATCTATTTCAGGTCAACAAATTGTAATTAAAGTAAAAAGACCTGGAATTGAAAAAGTAGTTAAAAAAGATCTAAAGATCTTAAAAAAAATTTTACCGTTGGCATTAAGATTTGTTGATCCAAATTTAAGATATTCAGCTAAAACTATGCTTTCACAATTTATTGAAACTATTCACGAGGAAATGGATTATACCAATGAATCTAAAAATCTAAAAGAAATTAAAAATGACATGGCAAATAATCCTAAAGTCATAGTCCCTTCTGTTTTTGATGATTTTTCTTCAAAAAATGTCCTTACAATGGAATATTTACCTGGAATTAAGGTAACAAATGTAGATGCATTAGAAGAAAAAAATATTGATCGTGAACAATTGGTCATTGATGTACACGAGATATTTTTTACAATGCTTCTCAAACATTCAATTTTTCATGCAGATCCACATCCAGGAAATATTTCTGTGACTGATCAAGGAAAATTAATTTTATATGACTATGGAATGGTTGGAAGAATAAATAATAAAACACGAATTAATTTAATTCGACTATATCTTGCACTTGTAGAAAAAAATCCACCACGAGTTGTTGCAGCTATGGATGATCTCAAAATGTTAACTCCTGGATTTAACAGATCAATAATTGAAAAAGGAATAGAATTATCGATTCGTTCTATGCATGGGGATAAACCTGACGAAATGGAAGTACAAAGTTTAATGGAATTAGCAAATAAAACTATGAGTAAATTTCCGTTTATCTTACCAAAAAATTTGGCATTATACTTGAGAATGGCTTCAATAATTGAAGGAATTTACAAAACACATGATGTTGATTTTAAATTTCTAAAAGTTCTAAAAAATATTCTACAACAAGAAAACTTAATCACAGGTGCGTATGTTGAGGAATTAAAAATTTCTTTTGATACTTTTCTAAAATCAATTAATTCTACTTTAAGAGTTGGATCTGATATGGAAAAATTAATGGATGAAGTTCAACTTTATATGAAAAAACGTAAACCTGTAGTTTTGATTAGTGGAAGTATTTTTTCCTCTGCTATATTCATTGGTTCTGTATTTTTGTTCCAATCAAACGAATCTTTTGGATTACTTGGAATGATTAGTTCTGGAATTATTATGGGAATTTCAGCATTACTAAGAAAATATTAGATCATTCAATTGTAATATTTTTTGATTTTTTTGTTACGGGTATAACTAATACAAGAACTCCATTTTCATATTTTGCAGATTCAATATTCTCTTCACCTTCTTTAATTTCAATTGGCAATCTAACTTTTTTATTAATTATATTTGGTCTCTGATTTGAAATTAATGTTTTTGAATCCTTTTCATCAATAATTTTTGCAGCTTTTATTGAAAGTATGTCTCCACATAAACTCAATTCAATATCTTTTTTTGCAAATCCAGGAATATCAATTATAATTTTAAGATTTTCATCATTTAGATACATATCCATTGGTGGTAATACAAATTCATAAAATTCTCTTGATTTATTTCCAATTTCTTTTATCACTTCTTTCATTAATCCCATTTTGTGTTAATTGCCCAATTTTTAGATATAAACCTTGACTGATTATACAATTTAACTAAATTTTAGGAAAATATGAAAAAGTCAATACTGCACCAACTATCATTACAGATACAATTAATCCAATTACGAGTATTTTTGGTTTGATTGATATTTTACTGAACTCTCGTACATATCCACATTTTGAACATTTCATATGATCACCTTCACCTTTGAAAGTATGAGTACAAGTCATACACTCAATTTTTGTATGCAAGTATTAAATCTTGAATTCTAATTATTTATCACAATAAATTGTATAATTAAATTAAAAAGAAACTCAATGTTTCACAAAAAAATCTTGTTTTAACGTTTAGATAAAATTTCTTGTAAATGTGGATATTCTTCTATCCAATATTTCTGATTTACACATTCCCATTCATATAATACAAATAATTCATTGTTTAATTCTGGATTGTTTTCTTTTAATGATTGAATTTCATTTTTAATATTTTGAATTTCTGATTGTTGATCAGATAGATAACTTAATCTGTGTTCTGCCTCTAGAATTCTTTCTTCTAATATAATTTCAAAATATGATTGAGGTCTTGATTCCATACAAGAATATTCAATTATTTCATCATATTGTAACTGTAATTCATTTATTCTTTGCTTTACATCAAATTTTATAACTTCACTATCATCTATGATCTCTTCACTATGTTGTATCACTTCTTCATTATCTGTTGGATTTTGTGTTTCTTCAACTTTATCATCAAAAATTACTGCAAAAACAACCCCAATACAACTTATTATCGTTAATCCTAAAAGGGTATTTTTTTTCATTAATGTTTTTAATTTATTTCCCAACTTAAGGCTTTTTCATATTTTACCTAACAACCAACGGTTGCTAATGTTTTTTTACATTCAAATGCCCAATCAAAATTTAATGGATCATCATTAACTACAAAATGTAATACAGTTCCTATTACGATAAATGCAATTACAAATTTTACAATTTTATCCATGATACCTAGAAAGAATTGATAGTGATTAAGTTATCCTATTTTCTCTTATTTGTGCCTATTTTCATTTTTTTGATAGCTTTTTAATCAATTAACTTCTTTGTTTGGATAACTTATGATTATTGTAATTGAAGGAGGAGATCAAGCAGGAAAACTAACCCAATCAATTCTATTACAAAAATCTCTAAAAAAACAAAAAATTAAAACTGAATTATTTCATTTTCCTGATTATGATACACCAATAGGTAAAGAAATTAGAAAATATTTAGATGGAAAACGCAAATTTCCTCCTCAAGTTATTCATTGCCTTCTAGCAGCTAATAGATGGGAAAAACTAGATAAAATTTTAGCATCCGAAGAAAAAAATTCTGTTTTAATTATGAATCGATACTATCATTCTAACTTAGTTTATGGATTAGCAAATGGTTTGAAACAAAAATGGCTTGAAAGTCTTGATGATGGTTTACCTAAAGCTGATCTTGTAATCTTACTTGATGTAACACAAAAAGAATCTTTTTCAAGATCTCCACGAAATGAAAAAGGGAAAATTATGAAAAGAGATGAATTTGAAAAAAATGAACAGTTTTCAAGGAAAATATCCAAATTATATCGTAGTACTGCAAAGAAAAAACATTGGAAAATTATTGATGCATCTAAAAACAAATTAGAAATTCATGAAGAAATTCTAAAGGCATTTTCAAAGAAATTGGGGATATGAAAAAAAATTATTTAGATATTATAGATCCAATACATGATTTTATTCGTGTATATGATTATGAACTTCCAATAATAGACAGTCCACTTTTTCAAAGATTAAGACGTATCAAACAACTTTCAGGTGCACATTTGACTTATCCTTCAGCTCAACATAGTAGATTTGAGCATTCTCTTGGAGTTATGCATATTGCTACTGAGGCTGGTTTTTCTTTAAATGAAAAAGGATTTTTAAATTCAGATGATGTTCAGATTTTACGTCTTGCATCTTTACTACATGATATTGGTCATGGACCATTTTCTCATTTATTTGAAGAAGTAATTCAAGAAAAAAAAATTTCGCATGAGGATTATGGAAAAAAAATAATTTTAAATTCTGAAATAGGTGATATTTTATCAAAAACTGGATTTGACAAAAAATTAGTTACACAAATTGCATTTGGAGAATCAAAATTTCAATATCTTAATGAAATTGTTTCTGGAGCTTTAAGTGCAGATATGATGGATTATTTACTTAGAGATGGTTATTTTACAGGAGCTGAACATGCAAAAGTTGATCATAAAAGAATAACACAATCACTTAGTATTCATAAAAAGAAAATTGCATTAGATCGTTCAGCATTATATTCATTTGAATCAATGATGCATTCTAGATATCAAATGTTTAAAGCCGTGTATTTTCATAAAACTGTACGTGCTGCAGAAGTAATGCTTATTCAGGCATTGAGATTATCTGATGAAGAATTTGGTTTTACATCTTTCAATCTAAATGAATATGTTGAACTAACAGATGAATTTGTCTTGTCATCTCTTATTTCTTCAAAATCCTCAAAATTAAAACAAGCCAAGCAATTAGCTGAAGATTATCAAAATAGAAAATTACTCAAATGTGTATTTGAGAGAATTCTCACTAGTCAAACAAATTTGAAAAAAACTCGAACTGATGAACTCCGCATTGAGATCTCTAAAAAATCTAAGATAGATGAGAATGAGATATTTGTAGATAGTTCAGTTACTCCATCTATTCCATTAGCACCATCAAAAAATGAATCAAAATCAATAGTGTTGATTTCTACTGAAAATGGTAAATCATTTGCAAAAGAGATGCCAATATCTAAAATACCGTTAGTTTCAGCAATTTCAGGCTTTATGAACATACTTAGAATTTATACTCATGAAAAATATAGGAAAAAAGTTGAAATTGCCGCAAAATCGATACTTGGTGATCTAAAATGAAGAAAAAAATTGTAATTAAATTATCTGGAAAAGTTTTTGGAATGGATAATGCTAAAATCATTCAAAATTATG
>CABXQD010000014.1 GCA_902514275.1 uncultured marine group I thaumarchaeote
ATTCATTTTCAGGATCAATTTCAAGTGCTCTGTCATAACATTGTATCGCTTCCTCGTGTTTGCCAAGTGAATTTAATGCATCGCCTTTATTTTCCCATGTTGATTCATTTTCAGGATCAATTTCAAGTGCTCTGTCATAACATTGTATCGCTTCCTCGTGTTTGCCAAGTAAATATAATGCATCGCCTTTATTTTTCCATGTTGATTCATTTTCAGGATCAATTTCAAGTGCTCTGTCATAACATTGTATCGCTTCCTCGTGTTTGCCATCGATACTTAGTTGCAATCCTTGAGATATCCAACTAAACACATCTGAGGAATGTGTCATTGCATCCATTGCTTTGATTTCTTCTAATTCGATATTTTTGCTTCTTTGTGCAATGTCATCATAAGGATCAATTTCAAGTGCTCTGTCAAAGCAATCTATAGCTTCTTGAGGTCTTTCCAGTCTACCTAATGCAAGACCTTTTCCTCTCCATGCCATTCCTTCGCCAGAATTAATTCTAATTATTTTATCATAACATCTAAGACATTCCTCATCATCAATGGTAGCTAAATCAAGTGCCTCTTCATACAACCCATTAACATCATCGTAATTGCCAGAATATCCCACACCATACAAGACACAGTCTAAAACTTAAGAATGTCGAAATACACTGTAATACAATTCAAAAATGCTTAAGATCTAGTTGCATTTACCCAGAGTAATAACATGAAAAAAGCAACAAAACAGACTAAAACGACAGAAAATCGACCTGTCACTTCTGGGAATTTGCCACGTGGTAGAGCGATTATACCTAGGCAGAGCCACAAGGTAGTGACTTCAAAATAGGCTTGATTTTTAAAAAACTTATTTCTATAAAAAATTAGAATTTGTATTGACCGAGGATTCAGTAACAGTATTTGAAGAAGAAAATGACACCATTATCCCATTAACTAAAAAATCATTTAAAGATAAATCTCAAGTAAATGGCTCTGAAGGTAAGCATTCAGATGTTAATGAATTGAAGCTAGAAAATTTGATAATAGACAATCCTGAATTAATTCCTGCTGAAAGATTTTATGCGAGTAAATGGATTCCAGTTGCAAAACAAATTACTCTGGAAGATCACTATCCAGATACTGTAGGAGTAGATGATATTGGACAATTATACATAATTGAAAATAAATTAGATACTAATGCAGATAAAAAAACAGTCAGAAGTCAAATTAAAGAATATGCGTTTGGGATACGAAAATTAAGGAATAAACCTAACGGATGGCAAGAATTTTTAGATTTAATTAAAGATGCAAATAATTCAGATACTGATGATGTAAAAAGAAGAAGAAATCTTTACGGTAAAAGTTTAGAGGATATTTTACTTGAAAATTTTAATGGAGATATTCAAAAATCCAATGATTGTTTAAATAAAATTAAAATAAAATTTGAAGAAGGAGAAATAATACTAATTATAGCAATTGATAAGATTCGTAGAAATTTAAGAACTTCAATTGATGGAGAAAATGAATTAGATGGAAAGAAACTTCCAATTTTTGCATTAGAAGTAAATGAATATACAACAAAAAAAGATGAAGTAATAATTATTTCCAGCACATATCCATTTGATCTAGATGATCTAGTAGATAAAAAAGAGGCAGACAGAATAAAACATGATAAAACAACATTTGAAGTTGCACATTCCAGAGCTAAACTCACGGAAGAACAAAAAGAGGATTTTAAAAATTTCAAAAATAAGTTAGGCAAAATTTGTGTCAAATTTAATTACAATACAGGAAATGATCCAGCAATTAGAACAAAATTTGAAGGTACTAAAGACAGAGGCGTAGTTTTATTATTTGCAAATGGAGTATTAGAAATAGTCATCAAAACTATCAATAGGTGGCCAGAGAAGCAAAAAAAATACAAGGAAGAATTAGAAAAAGATGAAAATTTTAAGAAATTAATGAATAAAAGATCTGGAAAATTATTAAGATTACAGCCTGAAGAGTGGATGCCTTTCAGTAAACATATTTTGTCAGTATTGGAAAAAGTTTTTGTTGATGAATAATTTCAAAATCGACATTCACTAAATGCTTAAAAATCATTCATGTCAGAATCATCCACCCGTAATACGCCCCAATCATCCCGACAAATGCAAACGTCATAATCTTTCGCTCCCTCTTTGAGCGGCTCATGTACTTTCTTTGCAGCTTCCAAATGAAATTGGTAACTACGGTATCTCTTCCTGTCTTTCTCCACAGATACATGTCAAGTTTTGTAATCCCTTGCAGTACCAGTTTGTTTGCATACGAGTGAACGTAGATGAAAAACAAAATTATCTTGTCAAGGATTGTAAATGTGATGATACTCATGAATATTGAAAGTGAAAACGATGAGATTTCCCACAGCGAGTCCATGTACCATGGAACATAGTCCTGGCCGCTTTGCCATGCATCAAGTGCAATCCAAACTCCGACAGACAACTGCCAGGACAGATAGATTGTAATCAAAAATGAGTCAAAGACTGGCATCCACCAGACCCCGATGTTTTTGTCACGTGCCACCTTTTTGGTGTCCTTGATTTTTTCAAAATAGTTTTCAAAGTATTCTTTTATCATCTCATTGCACCAGACAGTTTGAGAACTCCACGTTTTGCCAGTCTGATAAAGTTGTCATCAATGCCATACTTTTCAAATATCCTTCTCAAGAAATATGATCTTACAAATGATACCGTAGCATACACTCCAGTTATTGCAATGTTTGCCATGTATGGGTCCTCTTGAATCCATCCTGTAGAGAGAGGCAAAATAATAATTCCAACCCCGTATCCTATTGGGTATCCTCCAAAGGAATTGACAAATGCCTCAGATGCACTTTTCTTTTTTGAATCAACTAATTCGTTTGACATTATTTCATCTCCTCTGCAACATCTTCTGAAAATGAATTCATTTCATACTCTTCTTGAGATTCGCTGCAAGGCTTGCAGATGTCTTGAATGATTCCCGGAAGACAATACAATACAACCATAGCCACACTGATCAGAGGATTGACAAATCCCAAACCAATAGTTAAACTCCAAAAAAGGAACTTGCCTAATACGCCCAAACTAGTACCTCCATCCACAGTCATTGCATTCTAACTCAGGATCATTTTTAGAAACTATGCACCCTCCAAGAACAATTTTCTTCTTCTTTACCTCTTCTTTGAGAAATTCAGAGTCAGGAGGAAATCCCCACAAAATCATTGCAATGTCTGTTCCCCCGCATTTTGGACATTCACTCATCTCTTGTACCCCATCTGTGATGACAGTCATTGCATTCCCATTTTGGATCATCGTTTCCAATCAGACATCCGCCAGGAACAATTTCCTTGTTTTCAATTGCCTGTTCAAATGCTTCAATATTTCCTCCAGGGTAACCCCAGAAGATTAGTGCAATGGAAGATTTACCGCATTGAGGACATTTTGTCATTGTGTACATCTCCTCATCTTCCATGATATGGAATCAAACCACGACACTTCTTCAAAAAACAATTTCAACATGTCAGTAATTGTTTTGGTGTTGCCATATCCTGCCCACAAGTATCCTTCCCAGTTGCCTCGGTCCTTTATTGGAACATCTGCATACCAAGAACCATACCCTAATCGAACAAGTTGAACATATTCTCCAGTAGAACAATTTTGAAAGCCGATAAAGTTTTTCTCAAACGTATGATCAAGTTTTTCCATTTCACTTACTGCACCCAAAAAGTCAATTCCTACTTGCTGATTTTGTTTAACTGTTTTTTTTCCATCCCAGTAATAGTAAATGATGTTTTGAAATTTTACATCAGTTGCTGTCTCAAGTTTTTGAGAGTCTGACTGAATTTGAGTTTGAATCAATCTTTTCATTTTCTTTTACCCCAAATTTTCTCAAGATTTGCTTTGTGTTGTGATTGTGAATCAGAACTATTCTCAGATGAACCCCAAATAGGCACAGAATTCTCAGATTTGCCCCATACTGAGTCAAGATTATCTTTATCTTTAGATGTCTGAGAATCTATTTCACGAGTTAGTTGGTCCATGGAACCACCAAAGGATTGTACAAGTTTAGAGAATCCAGCTATTCCTTTATCCAAATTCTTTAGATTAATTTTTTTCAATACAGAAAAGAGTTTTTCTCTTTTTGTTTGGTAATCAGTCAAAATTACATCATACCTTTGACAAAGCATCTCTTGCATGTCAAAGTAATCATTGCCTTTGAACTTGCTCCACTCTTTTACAGTGTAGAATTTTTTTACTTTCATGGAAGGTCCGCCTGCTCATATGTGAAATCATCTCTAAATGATTTGTAGTACTCCACTACTTTGTCCAGGTCCTCAAATCGAAGCAATGCATAGTTGTCATGATTTTCCTTTTCACGAATTATCAATCCAAACTGAGCTTCTAGATGTCCTAAATCCAGTACCTTCATCTCAATCTCCTTTTGAAGAATTTGTCAGTCCAGTCCTCGTCCTCTTTTGCGTAAATTGCCATTGCTTGAATTTTTATCAATGTGTTTTTGTGATTATCAGGTATTTCATCACTGTCGGCAAATGCCTTGGTATACCAGTAAAGAATTGACTGCAAGTCACCGGAGGTTAGTTCCTTGATTTTCAAACCTGGTCCCCCTTGTTTTCAAACTCTTCTAGTTTTTCTTTGAGATTTGCAAATGAGGATGAGATGCTGTCATCATGCGAATGGTTTTTCATTCTAAACAGTACCGTCATGCTTTTCCTCCATAGTACATTGGCTCGTCGTCGTCTTCAAACTCTCTGATTATTCTTGGAAAAAATGAAACCTTTGAGTTTGATTTCTTTTGAATTACTTGTTGCTTCATGTATATCATAAGCAGTTAGTATTATTATGAAACATGTCAATAGTATGCATACTATTCATACTATTATTTAGGGTTAAATTTCTAAGAACATTTTATTATCATCACATATTTTGTATTTTATTGAATTATTGGATTTGGCCTACAGAATATGAAAGTTGGCCAACTGTAAAAGAAAAAAAAGTTTGGGCAGTGGGTAAAGAAGGAAAAGGAAAAAGAGTCCAAAAAGGAGACAGAATTATTTTTTATGTTAACGGGACTATGCATTTTCATGGAATTTTTGAAGTAAAAAACGAGTGGCATAAACCAAAAACTAAATGGCCCAATGAAGAAAATGTAGGGGAATCAGCAGTAGCAGAAATAGATCTAGAAGAAATTCAATTAGGATATGCAAGTGTGCATAAATTATTACATTCTTTGAATTTTATTGAAAAAAAGAAAGGTCACATTGGTCTCTATTTAAGAGGAACACCTATGGGTCCTGCAAATTCAGCAAAACCAGTTTCTCAAGAAGATTATGAACTAATTTTTGAAGAACTAAAAGAAGTACAAACAGAACCAAATTTTAAAAAAGAAAAAGAAAAAACGGATGAACCTGAAGAATTAGTAGATCTACCCGATACTTTATTTGAAATTGAAAAACTTCCTACACCTGACAAAAAATCTATTGCAGACGTCTACCGAGATGCCGATAAGGGCATATTTGCAATTCCTGATTTCCAAAGAGCATGGACGTGGAACAGAGGCCAAATAGAAGAATTATGGGAATCAATTTTCAGAGGTTACTATATCGGATCAATTTTAGTTTGGAATGGAAGAGGTAAAGATCTTTATTCAAATCCGGTTTCAGGTGCTGAAAAATTGTCTGATCATCCAGATATGATTTTAGATGGACAACAAAGAACTACGGCAATATATTATCCATTAAAAGCACCAAATCTTAGTTTACCCAATACTAATCACCCTTACTTATTTTTTCTAGATATCAATGCACTACTTGATCCAAGTAGACCATCCACAGATATTGTCAGTAGTTATCGAATTCAGAAAGTAGAACGACTAGGACTATTAGAACAGAAGACACAATTTAGAAAAAAATTATTTCCGCTATCTGAATTGAATGATAAAAGATACACTGATTGGGTATTTGATTTTTATGAATATTTAATGGAAATAGAAGGATTTGAAAAAGAGATAGCTAAAAAATATCGTAGTACTTTAGAATCCATATTCAATTATGTTTGGGCACATTTTGAAATTCCGATTGTAAAATTACCTGAAAATTTGTCATTAGATAATGTAGTTGAAGTGTTTGAGAGAATCAACAGTAAGGGAACAAGATTAGATGTCTTTGACTTATTGAATGCACGATTTAGAATCCATAATATCATATTAAGAGATCTTTGGAGTGAAACTTTAGAAACCCATGAAAATATTCTCACGTGGTTTGAAAAATTTAAAAATGAAAAATTACCTCAATACATTCTTCAAGCTATGTCGCTATACAAACAAGGGTATACCAGAAGACGCTATCTATTGAGATTAGATGAAGCATATACAATTTCAGGAAAATTTGATAAGGATGAATTTGAAAAAGACTGGCATCAAATGTCAAAGTGGGTGGAAGATGCAATTACAAGACTAATTTTGACGACATCCAAAGGGTTTGGTGCAGCAAATTATGATTTCATTCCATATACAACCATGGTTCCAATTCTTGCAGCATTATTGAGAATTTCAGAAGAAAAAACAGATAGAACCAAGTGTCTTGATAAAATTAGTTTTTGGTATTGGAATAATGTAATTGATGATGAATATTCTGGGTCTACAGATACTGCAATGGAATCAGATCTTAAAGAGATGAATATTTGGTTTGAAGGCGGAGAACAAACGGTACAACAACAAACTATTCCAGATTACTTCCCAAAATCCAAAAGTAGCAGTTCAATCTACAAGGCAGTTATGTGTTTAATTGCAAAAGAAGGCGCATTAGATTTTGTCAGAGATGATCCTCCTGATTTTAGTAAATTAGAAGATCATCATATTTTCCCAAAATCCAAATCAAAAAAATTCAATACTGGAGATTTAACTGATTCAATTTTGAATCGTACTCTAATTTTTGAAAAAACAAATCGTTACATTAGCAATAAAGATCCCTCTGTATACATAACTGAAATAATGAATGATCAAAAAATTACCAAAGAAAAAATGAAAGAACGTTTAGCAACACATCTAATTTCATCTGAAGCTTTTGAGTGTATGTTAAAGGATGATTTTGGAGGATTTGTCAAGGCCAGAGAGAAAACAATTAGAGAAAAATTAGAAAATATTTTACAATTAAAAATATAATTTTATTTGCATACTTTCCATACTATTAATGATCATAGTAAAATATCTCAAATCAGAGCAAATATGTGGGAAATTACTACCTGGATATTGAAACTACAGGCCTGGATGAGGTTACCAGTAAAATCACAACCATACAATATGTAGAATTAGAACGTGGTACAGGCAGGCAACTAGGAGAAGTGACCATACTCAAAGAATGGGAATTGGGAGAAAAAGAAATGCTAAGAAAATTCATAGAGGACTCCCCCATCTCTAGCAAATATAATTTTGGCTTTATTCCGGTAGGATACAACTTGGGATTTGAACACAAGTTTCTTTTAGAAAAATCTGCAAAGTATGACCTGTTTCCAATTTCAATTTTGTCAAGACCTTGTATGGATTTGCACGGAATTGGAATTTTGATGAACAAAGGTGAGTTCAAGGGATCAGGGCTGGACCAGTTGACAGGAAAATCTCACAGTGGCAGTCCAGTGGTTCACTGGTATGATGTAAAAAAGTATGATGAAATAATTAATTATATCAAAAATGAAACAACTGAATTTGTAAAGTGGTTTATGTGGCTTCACAAAGAAATGCCAGAGTTAAGAAAGGTATGGGAAAAAGAATTAAAATAATTTTTAAATAAATTTTTGAGTAGAAAAAAAATTACTGAATTCCCAATTTGCTGTCAGGTTCTTCAAAAGTTCTCAACTGTGTTGCACTAACTGCTTTTTTTAGCAACGTTGCAATTGTTCCTTCTGAGGATTTTAATTGAATTGACACAAATTCCTCACAGTTAATCAAAGTTCTTTTTTTAACAATGATTACTTCGTTTACTTTTGATTCGTTTGTATTTGATTCAATTTCTTGCGTTTCGTTTTGTTCTGTCATTGGTTATTATACAATAATCGAAGATAAGAATAAGATGTCAATAGTATGCATACTATACATACTATTTAGATAAAAAATTATTGAAAAAGACAAAATATTCAAAAAAAATAGGCGTAATGAACTAGAGTCCTAGTACATTGATCATTACACTTAGTTGTTCCATGGCCACACCATACCAATTGTTGGCAAGTTGCTTCCATTGATCTCTTTCACTAGTTAGTGATACTATTTGTGATTCTAGATTAGCAATTTTGCCATCTAGAATTGATGTATTGTTTACTTGAGCATTCAACTGTGTAATTGTTGTTTGTTGTATTGCCGTTGTATTTCCTAGTGTGATGATTTGTGCATTAAGTTCGTCTTTCTCTGATTGCAGAGATAAAACAGTCTGTTCTAATGTTGATACTTTACTAGCAGTTCCATTGAGAGTTCCAATTTGCGTAGTTAGTGATTGGACCTTATTGTCATAATTCTCTATTGTTACTTTTTGATCTGCAAGTTTTGTAATAGAGTCGTTGAACTGTGCTGTCACTGTTGCAAGTTGCGTTTGCAAAGTAATCAAATCCATATTTGTCTTTGATTGCGGAACATTGTAAATTCCCTCATCAACAATTAATTCAGGAGTTGATTCTTGTTTAAGAACAACTACAATGTCTTCTTGTATTCCAACTTGTTCTACAGTGCCTTGTGAAACTCCAGTAACAGTATTTTCTTGTATCATCTGTTGACTTCCACTCCATGGGAGTATCGTTACACTTCCAAACTTACCAGTTACAGTATCCTCAAAGGTGTACACACCAGACTCATAAATTGTACTTCCTGTAATTGGGAACTCAATTGTTGCTTGCTGCTGTGCTGGAATCACTTTGTAAAATGTTCCAGATTTTGAAGTACCTGTTGTGCCAGTATGTGATACAACATGTTCCACAGAATCAGTATTGTGTACAGTTACGCTTCCATTTTCTGTAATTGTTACATCAAATGGTATTGTAAATACATCAACTGTTGTTATGCCATCTATTGTGGTTTGATACTTTGGGTCGTCTGAATTTTCGAGTACTTTCTCTACATTACATTGTACAGTAATTGGCTCTACATCAAAGAATCTATCATAGAAAATAACAGATTCACATGAATCAAAGACAAAAGTACGAGATGTAGTTGAGTCATCTAGTATCCAATAACTATTCTCAGTGTATGGTACAGCAAATGGATCACTGATTGCATGAGGTTCTAAATTTACATCTGTAACATTATGTGCATTTACAAATGTTACAGAGTCACCCTCATTAATCACCAAATTGTTTTGACTAAATCCATTTTGTGTCATCTCAACAGTAAAGTTTTCCACTTGCGGAATTGGTTCTACAACTACAGGTGGTGGTGCAACGTATGGTTTTACAATTTCAATTGTACTTTGTTGTCCACCGTTTAGATCAGATATGTAATACATGCCTTCAGTAAAACAAGTGGTTCCACAGTTTACAACTGGAAATTCCAATGCGATTGCATCATTTACAGGAATTGTTCCCTCAAACCAACCATAACTTACAAAGTTGATTGTGTTTTCACCATTGTTGTGTATAGTTATTGAGCCACCTTCTTCAACAGTAATGTTGAATGGGTACTCATCAACTTCAACATGACTGGTTCCATCCCCTTCAATTGCGTAAGCATTGTGGGTGCTTACAGTTGCAATTAAGATCAAGACCATTAATGCCGTGATTGTTTTAATCATGTGTATTATAGCCAGATAGAAAATATTAATAATAAGTTCATAGTATGCATACTAAAGATACTATTATGACAAATTTAGCCACGTTTCGAGTACATATTGCCCCTTTAGGCTTTGAAATTGACAGAATTGTCCTTCCCCTAAAGCAGACAAAGGCAGACAAGCTGTGGATTTTGGCACATGACAATCGCTCTGAAGATCTTTCTGCACCGTATCTTGAGAAGATAAAAAAAGAATGCAAGAAACTCGACGTTGAAGTCAAAGTGGCATACAGCGACAGACTCAGTCTTTTCAAAGCAATAAAATCAATTAAAGATATTATTTCTCAAGAGGAAAATAATTACATCTACGTAAACGTTGCATCAGGTAGCAAGATTCAGGCAATTGCATGCATGATGGCATGCATGGTACTCAAAGAGTGTGACAACTTGCAGCCGTTTTATGCAGAACCTGAAAGATATGCAGCATTTGAGGGAAAGCAGCAGTCATTTGGAATCAAAGATACGATAGCACTGCCAACATACGAGATACAAACACCTCAACCAAAACTGCTTGCAGCACTAAAAATAGTTGCAGACCAATCAGACCAAAAAATTACAAAAAAAGAGATGGCACAAATTGCAGAGGACCAAAAAATTATCACAATAAATGCAGAGCAAGAAAATCACTCGCAAGCAAGGTTTGCAAGCTTGGACAAGAACATCATAGCACCGCTGGAGAAGGAATGGAAGTTTATTGAGGTAGAAAAGATTGGCAGAAACCGCTGGATAAAAATTACGCAAGAAGGAAAGGACGCTGCAGAATTTTTAATCTAATAACACATCAAAAGTAAAAAATATTATTTTGTTACAAGACATCCAAGTTGATCAACTCACAAAAATCAATCACGTACCGTTAAAGTCAATTTGATTCAATTTTGCCTCAAAGACATTCAACTTTTCAAATATCAGAGTAGCCTCTTTTCGCAAGGATTCCCAAGAAGCAGGAATCTTGTCTTTTCCTGAATCAAAATCCAACCTTTTTGTATCTCTTAATTCCTCCTTGACTTTTTCTAGTGAAGGGCATTCCTGGAAGTATTTTGGCGCAAATGCTATGCATGCATCAAGTAACCTATGGAGCGCATCAGGAACTTCTGGAATGATTATTCTAATTTTTCCAATAGGTCTGAGAGTTCTGTCCACATAGTGTGATTCCAGCCACATTCTGTCTGAATTGCCTACAAAGATTTGCAAGTTAATTGGGTTAATTCCATCGCATCCCTGGAATCCTCCAACTCCGCCTATGCAAAAGATTGAACTGTATCCGGCCATCAGATGTTCTCCTCAAGTGTTTTTTGAGAGTAAGCACTTGAAGTAAACTCATCAAGTTTGCTGACATCAAACATATCGCAACGTCTCAAATCAATGACTTCTTGCCATTCCACAGTATTAAGATCGTCGCCTTCAGCACGGACCTCCTTCATGATTTCTAATGCACGTATCATGCCAGCAAGAAAACAATCATTCATTTCTTGATGATTCATTGTTCAGTCTCCTCAACAAAGCACTCCAGGCACATTCCGTCTAGCAGCTTCAGATTATCCTCTTCAAGATGGCCCAGCCATTTTTCACATGTGTTGCACGGCATGTGAAGAGGAATTGGATCCTTTACTCCTCCAGTTTCAACAATTACTCCCGGAACTAGCCTAGTGCAACATTTGCACTGAACCATAGCTGCCTTGACTCCCTCTTCCATTTCCTGCTTTGCATATCTTGCAAAAAGTCCTTTAGTCTTTCCGCCATTTTTGTAATAATTGGCAATATTGTAGCCCTTGCCTTTTGGGATTAGTTTAGAAATTTGTGATTTCATGTTTAATTTTGCTTTATTTTATGAGATATCTTTAAAACAAAATAATACAAAAATAATTTGTACGATATGACGATATTTATCTCACCTATTGGATCTACAACAGACCACGTCAAAGGATGGCTTGCCGATGAATCACGCGGAGTACAAATTCTGTGGCTAATTCACAGTAAAAAAGGAGAAAAAGATTTTCCAAAAATTGCCAAAAAACTCAAAAAAGATCTACAGTCAGCATACCCGCGTTTAAAAATTAAATTAAAAACCATGGACAGTGCATTTGAAATTGATCCAACTATGGATGCAATTTCTGAAATTATCCACAAAGAAATGGATGACGGGAATGCACTTACCAGTAAGGAATTTACTCTAAACATAACTGGAGGAACAAACGCTGTGGCTGCAGCCACCATGATATCAGCCACATGGCACAACACCAAGGCACATTATGTATTAAAACCACAAAAAGGTGATCCTGCAGGTAAAAAGTATGTTTTAGATTTACCAGTAAAGTCCAGAGGTATTGCCAAAATGAAAGAGAATCAATTAAGCACTTTGAAAATAATTAATGACTCAAACTACCATATCGAAAACACACCAGAAGGAATAGAGCCAGAAACCACAGAAGGATCAATAACACGACAGAATCTTTTAATAGAAATAGACAAGTCAAAAGAAAAGAAAAAAACCAACAAGCAAACACCAAAAACAATAATTCGTTTAGAATACATCGTAAAAGAATTAGAAAAAGCAGGACTAATTGAGAAAATTGGTTTTGTGGAATATTATGTTTACAAAGATAAAAATGGACGACAAAAAAAGCTAGAAAAAAACACAGTAGTTCAAAAAAAGAACAAAAAATTAAGTGTGGAAATTAAAACTAAGAAAGGTATCGAATTTATCGAATGGCCACTGAACATAGAACGTAATGGAAAATTATCCAGATATCAAATCACAGCAGCAGGAAGACGCACTGCACGTGATGCATACATGTTTGATTAACTTTTAAAAGAATACTTTGGAATTCCGCAAGCAGTGTTTCTTTTTTGAGCCCAGGCCATTTTATGAAAAAAGGTGTGCCGCTTCATTCGTTGAGAAGCATGAAAGTCATTTACTAATTCAATAGTACAAAGACTGCACAAAATACGAGATTTTTTGTTCATAAACCACATATCACAAGATAATAGATGAGGTTAATTCTCAATGATACAAATAATTTTTGTACAATACTGGAAAACCACTTTGAAACAAGTCATGGTTTATCACATATGGCAACAAGTAAAATGAATTTGTTAAGTGTAAATCGTTTAAAGATATCCTTAGAATCACCAGGGAGTCAGACCATCCATGACTAAAAAATGTATTTTTTGTGATAAAGCACATGGGGAAATTTATCAAAGGTTCACTAAATTTTTTGAAACAGAAAACATTGATGAAAACCAAACACGGGAATTTATCAGATACATTGAATTTGAATTAAATGAAAAGAATTGGAATGAAGTTGATTGTTTAATCAATAACATGTGCAAGAGAATAAAATCAAAAAACAACAGTTCATGGAATGAACTTCAATTCTATAACACACTACTAAAAATTAAAACAATTTGTATTACAAACTCCACAGATACTTCATTCACAATTTTAAAGGAATCCTTAAGTAATGATTTTATGAAAATAAATACACATATGGGTTCAGGCATTAAAAAAAATTCAGACATTGACTACCAAGAGGAATTTTCCATATTACTTCAAAGTTTAAAAAAAATTAAAGAGTTTGAAAGGGGGACAAACGCATCAACAGAATTAAAAGAGTACATTTCATCATGTGAAAAATTAATCATACCGCTAAAAAACTACATTATTTTTAGAATGATTAGTTTTTTTGAACAAAGGATATACGATATTTTAGTGACCACCGTCAACGAATTGCCAGCAAATATTTTATTTGACATTAAAGGGAGTACCATGACGCTAAGTACTGAAGCAGTCATAGACTCACAAGATGCAAGTATTGGTCATTTGGCAGTATTGGGGCTAAACAATAGTCCTAAAAACATAGATGACATAATTCATAAAATATTACAAAATAAAACTAAACATCAAAGATCCATCAAATTAAAAAACTATACCAGTTTTTTTGACTATTTTGGAAGTATTATTAGAATCAAAAATTCAGAACTATCAAGGCATTTTTCACAAACAAGTGAAGGCAAGTGGTCCCAATTTATTAGAAATTTGAACAAATCAAGAAATCAAATGACACATGAATTAACTAATCCAAAATACACCACAGTCGAACTAGAAAATGAAATGCGTTTGATGTATATTTTATTGCAATCTTTTCCCAACATACTCAAATTTGTCTTAGATTACTTTCCTGAAATAGAAAGCACGGATCAATTAATAAAAATGCACAAAATCACCAAAGAATTTTTAGATGAGGAAGAGTGTGAAATGGAAACATATCAAGGATGTATTGAAGAAATTACAGCTAGTTTTGTTGATCAAAGATGAAATTGATTAGGATGTACAAGTAACATGACTGACTGGATAGAAAAAGCAATGAATCGGACTTGGGAATTATCTAATGATGAAATACCCATTAATTCAAATGGTGAAATAATAAAAATATTTTCAGACAATCCAAAAATTAATGAATTACTAAAAAAAATTCAAACATCTAAAAATCATAGAGAAACCATAGAATATTGTGCTATGATCAATGTATTGGATCCTGATTTTATTTATGCATATTATAAAAAATCTCTTGCATATTATGAATTAAAAGAGCATGATGAGGCCATTCGTTGTTGTAAAACAGGATTAGAAAAAAATGATAAACGTATTGACTTTGAGTTTGGCTTAGCTTGGTACAACAAATGTCTAAAAAAATATGAAGAAGCTATAGTTTGTTGTGATAGATCACTAGAGATTAACCCAAATAGAACCAGGGTACTGGGTCTTAAAGCTGGGATATTGACAAATCAAGAAAAATATGAAGAAGCTATAGATTGTTGTAATAAAGCATTAGTAATTGAGCCAACTACAATCATATTATTAAAAATAAAAAGTTCAATATTAATAATTGATAATAAATATGAGCAAGCAATCGGTTGCTACGACAAGGCATTAGCAATTGAGCCAAATGATGAAGAACTGCAAAGAGAAAGACAAGATGTTTTAAAAATTATTTCAATGAAAGAAAAACTTAGAGAATTACGTGCAAATGCAGCAAAATTAGAAAAATAATATTTCTACAATATTTTTTCAGTAATGTTCTTTAGAATCATTTTAGACTTGTTTAGTCATGGCAGATTGGATAGAAAAAGCAATGAATGCAGATTGGGGACAAACAGTACTAAAAATAACTAAGAAAAATACTCGAGATATTTCGGACCCAATAATTAAAGAAATTTGGAAACGATTTGAAGAAGAAGAAAGTGACATTAAAAAATTTGAATATTGTAGTCAACTTATCATAAAAGATCCTAAGGATTATTTTGCATACTTGAGAGCAGGAGATACACTTCGTGAATTAAAACAAAACGATGAAGCACATGAGAAATATTTGAAATCTTTAGAATTATCCAATCGAAAATGTATTGAGGTGTTAAACAATTACGGTAATTTTCAAGGTAATTTGAATAACGATGATGAGGCAATTAATTTGTATGATGAAGGACTAAAAATTGATCCCAAAGATACTGATCTACTGTATAACAAATGTAGATCATTAAAAGATCTAGAAAAATATGAAGAAGCTATAGTTTGTTACGAGAAAGCATTAGAGATTAATCCAAAATATTATGAAGCTTGGAATGGAAAAGGCAATGCGTTAAGAAAGCTAGAGAAATATGAAGAAGCTATAGTTTGTTACGAGAAAGCATTAGAGATTGATCCAAAAAATGAAAGAGGTTGGAATGTAAAAGGCAATGCGTTAAGAAAGCTAGAAAAATATGAAGAAGCTATAGTTTGCTACGAGAAAGCATTAGAGATTGATCCAAAATATGAAAGAGGTTTGAATGGAAAAGGAATTGCATTAGATGATTTAGAAAAATATGAAGAAGCTATAGTTTGTTACGAGAAAGCATTAGAGATTGATCCAAAATACTATGGGTATTGGAATAACAAAGGTTTTGCGTTAAGAAAGCTAGAAAAATATGAAGAATCTATAGTTTGCTACGACAAAGCATTAGAGATTGATCCAAAAAATGAAAGAGGTTTGAAGGGTAAAGCTAGGGCATTAAGCAATTTAGAAAAATATGAAGAATCTATAGTTTGCTACGACAAAGCATTAGAGATTAATCCAAAAAATGCGGGTACATTGAATAGTAAAAGTTGGACATTGTGTAAACTAGAAAGATATGAAGAAGCATTATTGTTATCAGAGATATCACTTGCAATAAAATCCACCACTATTGAATATATTCACACCAAAGGTTTCATTTTATTAAAATTAAAACAGTATCAAGATGCAATAAAGTGGTTTGATAAAGCATTAGCAGTTGATCCAAATCACAAATATAGCATAAAAGACAGGCAATTAGCCGTGGATGCAGCAAAATTAGACAAATAATTTTTGTACAATACAGGAAAAATCCTTTGAAATAATTTCACTCAAAATTATACATGCAGACAAACGTGTCTAATCTAATGGGTGACGACCTTACCGTTAAAACAGCAGATACAGCAATCAATTCACACAATGGTGTGTCAAACACAATACCGGTTCTTCCAATAAATTTTGCAGAGTATGATCCTGCAAATATTGACGTATGGGATGAATACATTACAATTGGAAACGAAAAAGACAGAGCTATCAATGCAATCAAACTTGCAAAATTTCCGTATTTGATAGAGTCAGAAAAAGGACAAGGCAAGACACTACTAGTTCATACAATCTGTAAGGAAAACAACATTGCATTAGTTGAGGAACCAGTGGGTTCAGGAACTAAGAAATATGATTTGATCGGAAGCAAGGAGATAAACAAAGACGGGACCTTCTTTAATTTGGGGATACTACCCAAGGCAATTGAAGTTGCAAATTATTTTGGCCATGCATGCCTTTACTGTGATGAGGGAAACGCACAGGAGCATGAAATTCAAAAATGGTGGAACAGCATCTGTGATGGCAGAAGGGCAGTTGTTGCAAACGGAAAAAGATACAAAGTAAATCCAAATGCCAAATTGTCCATCGTATGGACAATCAATCCTACGGGATACTCTGGAGTAAATTCAATGACTGAAGACTTGCGTTCCAGATTCATTGGAAGCGTATGGGACTATCCAACAAACAATGAATTAGACAAGGCAATCAACTGGGGAGAAATATCACATGACGTAGTAAGAAAGCCACTACTGACGTTTGTTCAAGACATTCATTCTCTAAAAATGAAAGGTGACCTGGAGTACTCGTTATCAATTCGAGACATTGCCCAGTTTTGTGAGTATTATAGAGACATGGGAGTTACTGAGAATGCATTAGAAAACACAATCCTAGAGGTAATTTTGATAAAATACTCAGATGCTACTGAGCGTGAATTAGTCAGAATTAGGGCAAATGACACATTTGGAGTAAATTTGTAAGATGACTCGAAACACAAAAATTCTTTCAGAAAAAGAATTGTTTGAAAAAACAAAAGGAATTGTAGAGCATGCAATAAATGCAAAAATAAATTTGACTTTTAGAAGAGGAAATAATTTTTGCCAGTATCATCCTCCATCAGAAATATTCAATGAGTATGAAAAAAAATACACAATAAACATAGCAACTCCTGGAATTAAATGCATTAACAAGTATACGGCACTACTGCATGAACTAGGACATGTTTTGTACAAATCCCCATTTACACCAATAAAAAAATTACTTGAAAAATCAGAGAATTATTCATTGTATTATTCAATTTTTAATGTACTTGAAGACCACAGAATAGAATCTCATTTGTCTGAAAACTATATTGCATATAGAAAAAGATTTGATAATACTTGTACCGCATTGGGAAAAGAGTTAGTTGAACAAACTACTTTTGATCCTCTGTACATATTACTTGCAATTAGATTTAATCAAGAAGAAAAAGTCAGAGACGCAAAAAATTTCATACATTACAAAAAAGCATTGGAGGACGTAAAAAATACTGACGAATTTGGAGCACTACGCGTATTTGTATCAATAAAAAAATACATTGAAGAGGATCTAATTTTGGATTCAACTTGTGCAGGCATTCAAAATGAGTATTCAAATAAATCTGCACCAAAAGACAATCCAAGACCTGTTGAAAAAAGTGAGAATCAAAAGAAAATGATTGAAAACATCAGCAAACAAGAGGGAGTAAAAGAAATAGACAAACAAACAAAAGCAGAAAAATACAAAACCAAAAAATTAGAAATTTCAGAGTCAGAGGAAAAAGCGATTCCAAAAGAATTACTTCAAGCAATTTATGATTATGGAGATACAGAAATAAAGAAAATATTAGATGATGGGAAAATTGAGGGCAAGAAACAATTTGAAGAGATTCAAGAAAGGATGTTATCAGTAGGCACAGTTTCAGAGAATTTACCAGCAAATGTGAGCATAGTCAACAGGATAGAGGCCAAATATGCCATAGATTACAAGGTTTCATCAAATTTGAACAAACTCTTTAAAAAATTAAAAATGAAAAACAGGCCCTATATCGATTATCAAGGATATGAAATTGATGTTGAGGAATATGTCAACAATTTAATTCGTGGAATTGACATTAACAAAAGTTTTGAGGATCGTAAAAAATCCAAAGGCGCGTCTATTGTGATATCTGTTGATGGGTCATCATCAATGGACGGAAATAGAATTAAAATTGCGCAAAAACTTGTGGCTACAATTTATGAGTCACTAAAAGGAATTCCAGAAATAGAAGTAAAGGGAAACATATGGTCTGGAAATGAAATGGGAGACGTAGGAATTACTGAAATCAATAAAATGAATGACGTAAAAAAAATTACAACAATATCAATGGAAGGAGGATATTTTTCAACGCCTACACATATGGGACTAGAGTATTCTGGATTAATGTTAAAGAAAATGAAGGGCGAAAAAAAACTGCTAATTTTAATTACCGACGGCATCCCTAATCATTATAAAAATAAAACCAATTTACAATCAGTGCACTACCATAAAGTTTGCAAAAAATCATTGGAAAAAGTTTTACAAATAACACCAAACGTATTATTTTTTGTTGTTGCTAACAAGGATGCTAGTTATTATTTCAACAAATTATTTGGAGAAAAAAGAATAATCTACGTAAATAATATGAATAAAGCATTTGATAATGTCGTAAAGCAGTTCAGAAAATTTGTACAACGCAATTCAATGAATTTTTTCTAATCATCAATGTACAATAAATTGTACAAATAATTTTTGTATGATCCTAAAAAATTCCCTATAGAAACGGTTGCGTATATACAGTATGAATTGTAAACATGCAATCATAATCCCAGAAGGTAAGGGCTACAGTATTACCGAATTACAAAAGTCATCACTCCCAGGAGGTTTTTTCTAGATGGCTCTAGTACAAACTGGTCACAGCAGTGGACCATTAGTCAAATATGCCATGATTCAGTGCAGTTGCTGCACAAGATTGGTTCCTGGCAAAATCACAATGTGGCCAGATAATCCAGAAAAAGAGGTACTGCACATGCCATGCAGACAATGTGGAGACGCATTATCACACGAAGAGGCAGACAACCAGGACATTTTAGGAAAAATGTGTCTGGAGTGTTTTCAGGAGGAAGTTGAATAATGGGTAAAAATTCAACTTTCTTCAGCACCACTCCAAAAAGACGAAATGTTTTGGATGCTGAAGAGCGCAGACTGCAAGACAGCATGATTGGGGGAAATTAGATCATGAGCAAGTTTCTCCTGTACCTTGGAATTATTTTGATATTCAGTGGGATTGGAACTGGGGTAGGAATATTTTTGGTAATGTTTTATTTTTGGGATGACATTAAAAAATCAATTTTATTTGTGACATATAAAAATAAAATAGCAGAAAAAAAACATGATCAGCTAAACATTAATCCAAAATACTACGATGAAGATACTGCAGAGGAGATGAAATAATGGTTCTTCCGTTAATTTTAGTTGGTTTTGCAATCATTGCACTTGCAATTTATTATTGGTACATTACAATTCCAGTAATTATAATTATTGCGTTATTGTGGCATTACGGTACAAAAGATTCCGATAAGAAAGAGGATTATTCACAATCAAGAAGAAGCCAGAGCAGTTCTTATCAAAACTATTCCCAATCAGATTACTCAAATGAAAATGGTTACAGACAATCATACCAAAGAAAATCATATCAAAGAAAATCATATCATTACAATGGTAATTCATATCAAAATATTGGAAAAGTCAAATTAGTCAGAATCAACGAAAGATTAGAAAAATTTCAAATTACTCCAGAAGAAGCTCGAATAATTTTTGGCAATGCTTGGACCACAAAATTAGGCATAAAAAATAGAATATCATTTTATTTTATGATTAGACGTATCGAAATAAAATTAGAATATGACGATTACAATCGTTACAAAAAGAAATTAAGACATTTGTATTCCAAGCTTTTGGAAATTATTCAAATTGTCAATAAGGAAAATGAGGATCTTCGCGAAGAAGAGAAAAGATGGGGAGAGGGAGACTATGATTATCAAAATTATGATGAGTCCTCAGAAGTCAATGAAAAGAAAATAACACAGTCTTTTCAAATTTTTGGGTTAACTCGCGATTCAACCATGGAGCAAATCAAGGGAAAGTACAGGGAATTAAGTCTGAAATATCATCCAGATAGGAACAAAAGTACAGACACAACAACAAAGATGACAGAAATCAATTCTGCGTACGAGATAATCATGGAGGCTATGGCATAGCATCAAAAATGATTCAAAATTATGATTCCAGTTGCGTGTATGAAATTTATGAGATTCAGGGTACTGGTAAAAAATACAAGATAGGCGAAATTGAGGATCAGGTGTTTTATGATCTTAACAAGAAAGGAAAACGCCTAGAGCAAGGGTATCAGTTTAGAAACGACTCTACATTTTGGAACCAGTTCAAAAACATTTCAATTAAAAAAATTTCTCGTCCGCTGGGAGGGTTTGAGCCAGTAGTGTGGGGGGTTTACTGGACACTGTCCATACTGGTTACAATAGTTTGTGTAGTTTCACAAAGTGCCATTGAGGATCAAATATTTTGGATTTTGGTATCTGGGATTCACTTGGGAATCACCATAAAGTTTCGATACAATACAGTTGTTGTGTACTGGATGGCTGCAGTATCCATAATTGCTTTGATTTACTTGTGGTCCTCTGGAGGAAAAAAGAAATTCTGATTTTTTTTTTGAGACTATCAACTTGGAAGGTAAACATAAGTAGAAAATAACATTCTAAATAACATGAAAGGATTATGTAAAACTGAATGTGGAATGACGGTAGAATACGAGTCCCATAAATTCTCAGATGGTTTTGTATATTATTTACCTCGTAATTTAGATAAAACAATTCATCATTGCATGATTATTGAGATGGAGATGGAGATGTGGGGACATCCTGATCCAAATATAGAAAAAATTTACCGTGAAAATAAAGATAGACTAAACATTACTCAAGAAAAGTTCATAGAAATACTGGATAATCTACAATATGATCCTTACAGTTTTCTTGGTGATGAAGAAGCAGATGTTATGTCAAAATTAAGAAAAGGAAAAATGTATGAATTAAAAAAATATTTTGAAAATCAGCTTAATAGATTAACTAGTCCTTCTTTCCAGTCTAGATTTCCTGCAAATGGTAATCAAAATGAAACTATTGAAATGATCAATAGCCCCGAAACCACATCAACAGTATCTACTCGTAGTGGCTGGAATGTGACATCACAGACTATTGAGGGATTATGCTCTTTAATTTTACCAGTATTGCCTACAGGTAACGGTTACCAGTTAGAATTTCTTGGTTATCTTTATGAAATAATGATTAGATTAGAGGATGCAAAGAAATGTTTTGAATTGCAGTACGAATGTACAGGAGAACCAGAATTAAAGGAACATGTCGAAGAATTAAATAAAAAAATCCAAGAAAGAAAGGATGTCCAAGTAGTTGAAGAAAACATTCCAGATGATCTAACACCTGAAGATATGCAAAAAAGAATAGAGTTCACTGAATTAAATATAAAAAAGTACATTATAGAATTATTTTCTAATAATTTCACAGAATTATTCAAGAAGAATCCAACAGTAAAGGAACAATGTGAAAAAAATCGTAGAAAACGTGAAGATATGATGTTAAATTTTAATGAAAATAGTGCTATCGACACTGTAAGTCTTGGCAGTTTAGCATACATCTTAAGAATAGCTAGAGGGAAAAAACGCAGCAAATCTAAGGACATATGTAAAGTTTGTAAAAGAAGTTGGAATGAAAAGGAAGACATTTTTTCTGAAAGCACTCCTAAAAAAATTAATTGTGTTGATGAAACATGTTTTACAAAACAAGGAGGCCTTGTTAAAAAAACTCCGATGGAGTTGATACATAATATTCAAAGTATTAATGCGACACGCAATATTCTTGCCCATCCTGGTGATTATGATCAAGAGATGTTTAAAAGAATTTTAAAACAAACCTATGCAACATGTGATGTGATCAATTATCGCATTGAGGGTTTTTTAAAAAATAAAGAATCCACTTGAAATAGTATCTCACATATCAATGGAGTTATCTTCTTCTACCTCTCCTGTGCCTACCCATGCGTCTTAGGAATTTGGAAATTCTGTGTTCTTGACTGTACCACTGTGCAGAATCCCCTTTTGAGTATTGTAGCAGCATAGCATACTTTGAAGGCCTGCGATGAATTTCATCTCCATGAAATGCACACACGCCAATGGTCCTTTCAGGATAGTACGTGATGTGGTGCTTTTCAGTTGCAGTTCTGGAGCACAGGTGACACTTCATCATCTTATTGCCTCCAAATTACACTCAGAGGACACTGCAGTTTCTTCTTGTGTCGTGATTAGAAACGCAAGTAGCTTTGTTCGAGTGTTATGATCCTCTTGAGTCAGTTCTTTCTCACGACATACCAAATCATGCCAGTGGAGGATAGTTTTAAAATCCTTTTCAGTAAAGTACACGCCGCTCAATTTTTCGTACCTCCAATGATGCACCGTAGACATCGTTCAGTGTATTCTTGCTTGTACTTTTTATCAAATGCCTTTATTTTTGCCCCGCATCTGGAACAAAAATCCAACCCCAAACTAAATCGGAATCTGCTCAAGAGGTTATTCCCCCAATAGAGTATTTTGCACACAGTGAACTGATTTTGGCTGAAATTTCAGACCAATTCCATCTGTCCACAGACATTCTGCACAAGTCAACTTTCCAAGAACCGTTACGATTTTGCCAGCGGTACAATCGTAGTTGCTTGCCATAGTCTGACTCAACTACAACAAATGCAACAATGAGTTTGCTGCTTCTATACACGTCAAATCCATCTACGGCCCGAAAGAAATCAGACACAGGATACTGTTCACTCATGATTCATTCCCCGTTTTGCTTTGCCTGAAAAAATGCGGCGTCTCTTTGTGTTTGTAATAGTGGTAAGGTCACTACCCATTAAATCTGCAATGTAACTTTGCATGACGAAATTATGGTTTTAATTTAATTGTGTGTAAAATGGGATAATACAAATTTTTTTTGTACAATATGGGATGAAAATTAGTTAGTAAATTCAGGATTTCTTTGGCAGCGTAGGATTGGTTTTGTTTTGCTTCTTGTAGTTTTCAATGTATTCTTGCTGCTTTTTGTCTGCAATTTCCTGCGACTCTTTGTCCTCTGCTTGTTTTTGTTTTAATTCATCATACCATTGCTGTATGTTTACAATATGAAAAGGAATTATTTTTCTTACTGACGCAACAGGTATTTGTAAAATTTCAGATATTTCTTCGTGTGATTTTGCGCCTTTTTTAATCTCAGCGAGTACGGATTTGGACAATTGATCATGCTGTATTTTTTCAGTTTTTCTGTCAAACTCTCCCTTGCAAGTCAGTCCGCAGCATTTCTGACTGGATGATTTTGCTTTGAATTTTTTTAAGCAGTTTTTACAGGTTTTCCAGTTCTCACGCATTGAAAGTTTGTTTATTTGAAACTATAAAAAAATTATAGAATAATTAGCACATAAAATAAAATCATACAACATCATACTGCTTCTTCACAAATATCAGAATATTGACACCACTTGCAGGTAAACATTTCAGGAGTTGCATCAAATTGCTTTTCCTGAATTGCTTTGACATATCCCTCCAAGATGCCTTTTACCTCCTCGACTTTTTCTGCCTCCACTTCGTATTCAAATAACTGCTCGCCTTCAGGCTTTTCTACGTAGAAAAATACTGCTTTTGCAGGTAATTTTCCATAATCTGGATTTTCTTTGAGGGCTAGAGCGTACAGATTCAGTTGAGGACTGTTTCTGGCATCAACTTTTTTGTTCTTTCCTCCTGTTTTGTAATCAATTACAACATACTCACCATCTGGAGTTTTTTCTAATCTATCAATTACCCCATTGACTTTGA
>CABXQD010000015.1 GCA_902514275.1 uncultured marine group I thaumarchaeote
GTGCTTTTTCATTAACCATTTCAATGGCCTTTTTAGCTTTAGATAGACCATCATCAGTTTCGCAAGATACCACAACCCAACCATTTTGACCAATTGTTACGGCTGCATTTGTACCATTTTCAATCATCTGAATCATACTTCCCTTCTTTCCAATTAATCTTGGAACTTTACTAGTTGAAATTTTTACTAATACACCGTCATCAATTTTACCTAAGTCCCTATCAGAAATAGTTATGAGAGGATCTCTTGTTCTATCAAAATTAGCAATTCTAGCAGCTACAAGATCTCCTGTTTTGAGTTTACTTGAAAGTTCATCAGCATGAGTAGAGAAATCTCGTCCAAAGACATCTTGTGCAGGTAAAAATCCAATATAACATGAATTGATATCTAATTCCCAAGACAAAGAGGTATGAGAAACGACTTTACCAATAACAAGATCATCAATTTTTGGAAGGTATTTTCCAGTTAAAGGAATGACTTTAACAGAATCATCATAAATTTCAGAAATACCAACTGCTGTAGCAATTATGTTATTTCCTTCAAGGACAACATTTTGTTCAGGTCTAAAAGGTCCACTAGTAATCACATCACCTGGAATTACGTATTTTCGCTTATCTGCCATACTATTTCATTATCTCCACAGTGGCAGAACCCTTTGTAATAGAACCTAATCTGTCAATCACGTTTGGCCTTGCTGCTGCGGGTATTTCAAGTATTGCTTTTAGTGAACCATTATTTTGCCATTCTTCTTTTTTTAGAGAACCAACAGATTTCAAAACAGAGTAAGATTGAGAAGCATATTGTGCAGGAATAGTAATCTCCAATTGAAGATTTTCAGATTTTAAGGCGATTATTGAGCGTAATTTTTCAACAATATCTTTAACTTGTTCTTCAACATTTTTCTGAGGATCAATTGAAACACGACCATCCTTCATGGCTTGTTCAATTCTCAATGGAGGATGAGGTAAATGGGATCTAGGATCAACGTATGTTTTTGCAATATATTCAACTATTTGCTTTCTCTTTTGATCAATCATTTTTCTTCTTTGATCAGTAGTTAAGTTAAGATCGCCTTTTTCAAACATGATTTGAGCAATCTCAGTTTTATCCTCAGTCTTAAAGGCTGCAAGTAATTTTTCAGTAGATGGTTTTGTACCTTTACCAGAATCAGTGTAAATTTCATCAGATATTAAAACTGCAGAAATATCTTTTTTCTTCCCAAGTTTGTAATCCAAAGCAGGATCAGGTTTTACTAAAATTTCAAATTTTTCCCCTTCAAAGGAATATCGAACTACAGTGGTGTCAGGCATTTCTAAATTACATATTATAATTTGGTATTTATCTATACGTAAAACTAGCTAGATTTTTATGTGCACTTTGACGATTTTCAACAAGATTTGTCATCATTAGACGTAATTAGTAAAGATTCTGAAAAAATAGCTATAAAGCTAAAAGGAGTTCCACTACAATATGCAAATGCACTCAGACGTGTATGCTTAAACGGAGTTCCAGTTTTTGCAGTTGACACAGTAGACATTATTGAAAATACATCAGTATTACCTGACGAAGGACTAGCACATAGATTAGGATTAATTCCATTAAAAACAGATTTGAGCAGATTCAATGAACCATCAAAATGTGATTGTCAAAGTGAATCAGGCTGTTCAAACTGTAAAATTCTACTAGTTTTAGACTCTGGAGAATCAGAAGAAACCAGAGCAGTATTATCCAGTGAACTATCATCTGAAGATGATAGTGTAAAACCAGTTTCAGATAAAATTCCAATTGTACAATTGGCTCCAGGTCAAAGAATCAAAATTGAATGTTATGCAAGACTAGGACGTGGTACAGAACATGCAAAATGGAACGCCTCAAATATTTCAACACTTACAGATACTGATAAAGATGATGAAAAAATTCTCACTGTAGAATCAACAGGAGCACTAAATCCAGAACAAATTGTTCTTGAAGGAGTTGAAGAAGTAAGCAGAAGAGTTGTTGAATTTAAAGATATGATTAACAATCTTGAAGAATAAAGCAAGCAATGACATTATATTTGGGTTTTAAACCGGATTATTCACATGACTAATCAAATTGTTATTCGTATGGCAAGCGATCTTAAAAAAGCATCAACTAAAAACGATGCTCCAATTTGGGGAAAATTAGCAGAATATGCATTAAAACCATCAATTGCAAGAAGAGACATCAATTTGAATAGAATAAATGAATTAACTAAAGAAAATGATATAGTGGTATTTCCAGGCAAAGTTCTAGGTACAGGAAATGTATCACACAAAATTACATTATGTGCATTTTCAATTTCAAATTCTGCAGCATCTAAATTATTAGAGAATGGCGGAAAATTAATCTCACATACAGATTTAATCAAACAAAATCCCACAGGCAAAGGAGTCGTACTACTTGGCTAACGGAAGAATCAACAAACCTGCTGGAAGAAATTCCAACACATCTAAACAAGAAATAGTCATTAGAACAGATAGACCAGTCGTAGTGGATGCAACAAATCACATTGCAGGTAGATTAGCATCAAATGTTGCAAAATTACTATTACAAGGACAAAGAGTTACAGTAATCAATTGTGAAAAAATTATGATGAGTGGAACAAGATCAAATCAAATTAAAGAATATAGAGAATTTTTAGAAATTAACAGTATCATCAATTACAAACACGGACCAGTACACTACAGAAGACCAGATACAATCATTGCAAAAATGATTCGTCAAATGTTACCATTTGATAGAAAACCATCAGGTAAATTAGCATTCCAAAGACTTCGAACATACATCGGTACACCTAACGATACAAAACCATTAGAAAAAACTCAATTTGAAAAAGCATTAATTAAAAAAGCAGCAGCTAATTATACATCATTGGCAGAGATATGCAGAGTAATAGGATGGACTGAATGATATGATTCCAAAAACTGAAATTTATTTTGCAACTAGAAAAACAGCTAGTGCACATGTTTACATTACAAAAGGTGTAGGCAAAGTTAGAATCAACAATGTTCCAATTGAAATGATTCCACAAGAAACAGCTCGTGAAGTTATTTTAGCACCACTTGAAATTACAGGAGATTTAAGAGATAAAATAGATATTTCAGTTAGAGTAAGAGGTGGTGGTTTTATGGGACAAGCAAGTGCAGTAGCAACTGGAATTACCAGAGCATTAGTAGGCTGGACAAAATCTAAAAAAGAGCCAAAAGATCACCCTTTCCCAAAATCAACTAGAGAAGATCTTAGAAAACGAATTACAGATTTTGATAAATATCTAGTAAGTGGAGATGCCAGACAAAAAGAACCAAAGAAATTTGGCGGACCTGGTGCAAGAAGAAGAAAACAGAAATCATACCGTTAGACTGTGAAAGCTGTAATTTTAGCAGGGGGCAAAGGAACCCGTGGAAAACCATATACAGAATATTTTCCAAAAGCAATGACACCAATCAACGGAAAGCCATTGATAGATTATGTTATCCAATATCTAAAATCATTTAATTTCATAAAAGAAATAATCATAATTTCAGATTATAATGATTTAGGAGGTCAAATTAAAAACTACTACGGAAATCAAAAAAATATAAAATTTGTTCAAGATTCACAAAGTGGTACTGGAGGAGATTTACTTCATATTGAAAAAGAATTCAAAAATGAATCAGAATTTCTCTTATGGTTTGTAGATAATCTATGTGCAATTGATGTAAAAAAAATGAGAGATACATTCAAAGAAAAAAATAGTTTTGCATGCATAGCAACAAGAACAAAAAGAAAAGAAGAAACAGGTTTTGCAATAGTAAAAGATGGAATCATTACAGAATTCAAAGAAAAACCAATTATGAAATTACAATTATCAGAATGTTTAGGAATCTACATGTTAGGAAAAGAAATTATTCAAAAAATAAAGAAGAAAAAACAAAAACAAGTGAATCTGTCATTTGATATTTTTCAACAATTATCAAAAGAAGGTAAAATCAGCGCTCATGATATAGGAGATAGAGAGTGGATTGATGCAGAATCACCAATGGTTTTAGAGAGAAACAAGAAATTAGTAACGAAAATCATAAAACAGATGGGACTGTAGATTTTTCTTCAAATTCAGATATTTTATCCTCAAATTGAAAAGTTTGTGCAATATCGTCTAGACCTTCTAAAAGGATTTTTTTCTTATGTGAGTTGATTGTAAAAGAGATATCTTCAGAAGTGGTTCTAATTATCTGATTTTCTAAATCCACTTCAACAACATTAGTTTCTTGTAAAAGTTTTTGAATTATTTTAGATTCTAATGAGATAGGTAAAATTCCATTTTTGAAACAATTGCTAAAAAAGATATCAGCAAAGGATGATGAAATAATTACAGAAAAACCATAATCATCTAGAGCCCAAACAGCATGTTCTCTACTAGAACCACAGCCAAAATTATCACCAGCTACCAAAATTTTTGATTTGTTATACTTAGGATCATTTAAAATAAAATCAGATTTCACATTTTCATTTTCATCATATCTCCAATTAAAGAATAAAAACTTGCCAAATCCAGATTTTTGAACTAATTTTAGAAATTGTTTTGGAATTATTTGATCAGTGTCCACATTAACTTTATCAAGAGGCGTAACAATACTTTTGACATTTTGAAATGGTTCCATGTTAATTCAAATCCAATTTCCTTACATCAACAAAATGACCATTAATTGCAGCTGCAGCTGCCATTACAGGACTAACTAAATGAGTTCTACCACCATTGCCTTGTCTACCTTCAAAATTTCTATTGGATGTACTAGCACATCTTTCACCAGGGGATAGAATATCAGGATTCATGCCCAGACACATACTACATCCAGCCTCTCTCCATTCAAAATTAGCATCAATGAAAATTTTGTCTAATCCCATTTCTTCAGCTTGTTTTTTTACCATTTGAGAGCCAGGAACCACCATAGCATTAACATTTGATGCAACCTTTTGTCCCTGAACAATTTTTGAAGCTTCTATAAGATCCTCTAATCTTGCATTAGTGCAAGAACCAATAAACACCCTATCAATTGCAATATCCTCAATCATAGTTCCAGATTTAAGATCCATATATTCAAGGGCTTTTTCAGCTCCTTTCTTTTGATTAACATCACCATTAGAAAATTCATCAGGGGATGGAATTGGTTCATCTACATCACAAGTCATTCCAGGGTTTGTTCCCCAACTTACTTGAGGAGCAATATCATTAATGTTTAAAATAAATTGTTTATCAAAAATTGCATCAGAATCTGATTTGAGATTTTCTTTCCAAGAATCCACAAGAGATTCATAATTTTTTGGTGTATATTCTCTATTTCGTAAATAATCAAAAGTTTTTTGATCAGGTGCAATTAATCCTGCACGAGCTCCTCCTTCAATAGACATATTACAAATTGTCATTCTTTGATCCATTGAAAGATCAGTTATTCCTTCACCTCGATACTCGATAACAGTACCAGTTCCACCAGCAGTTCCAATATTCTTGATTATGGATAAAATAATATCTTTAGCAGTTACGGCATGAGGATTATTTCTTTTTCCCTCAACTCTAACTTCAAATGTTTTTGGCTTTTCTAACCACAGTGTTTGAGATGCCAATACATGTTCAACTTCACTAGTTCCAATTCCCAATGCTAATGCACCAAATGCACCATGAGTTGAAGTATGACTATCACCACACACAATAGTGGAACCAGGTAAAGTTATGCCTAATTGAGGTCCAATTACATGAACAATTCCTTGGTTTGGACTGTTAATATCAAATAATTTTATTCCAAAATCTTTGCAATTATTCTCTAATGTTTTAATTTGAATAGCAGAAGTTTGGTCCAATATAGGCAAAGAACGATCACTAGTTGGAACATTATGATCCATTGTAGCAATTGTTAAGTCAGGACGTCGAACTTGTCTATTATTCATACGCAATCCGTCAAATGCTTGAGGAGATGTTACTTCATGAACAAGGTGTCTATCAATGTAAATTAAAGCAGGTTCATTTTGTTTTTCAACAACAATATGAGATTCCCAAATTTTTTCAAAAAGTGTTTTTCCCATTTTAATCCTGATCTGGCTTATACTTGAATAATCCACCTGCTGCAATTATTTTTCCAATAATTTCAGAGAAAGGTTTCATTTTGTATGTTTGATTTTTGGTAATATTTTTTATTTCATTTTTTGAAACATCAATATCAATTTCATCACCTTCAGAAATTCCATCATATGCATCTTGATCAATTTCAATAGGTAGCAAAAATGCACCATCAACAGAATTTCGATAAAAAATTCTTGCAAAAGATAAAGCTAGAATTGCTTTTACTCCAGAATGGGACAATGCAATAGGAGCGTGTTCACGAGATGAACCACATCCAAAATTCTTTCCAGATAAAATAAAATCACCTTCTTTTACTTTAGAATGAAAATCAGGATCTAATCCCTCCATTGCATGAGTTGCAAGTTCTGCATAATCGTGAACTTTTAGATATTGACCAGGAATAATTACATCAGTATCGATGTTATCACGAGCATATTTTATGATATTTCCTTTCATATCAAATCCCTTGGGTCAGTAATTTTTCCAGTAACTGCAGAAGCTGCTGCAACCATAGGAGATGCAAGATAGGTTTGGGACTCAACATGCCCCATTCTACCTGGAAAATTTCTATTAGTAGTACTGATACAAATTTCATCTTTTGCCAATACACCCATGTGAGCACCACAGCAGGCACCACAAGTAGGCGGACCAACAGTTACACCAGCATCTAAGAAAATTTTCAATAGACCGTTTTCCATAGCACGTTGATAAATTGAGATTGCTGCAGGTAAAATTTCAGTCCTAATCTTTACTTTTCTACCTTTAAGCACTTTTGCTGCAGCTTCTAAGTCTTCATATTTTGCACCAGTACAAGATCCAATGTACGATTTATCTAATTCAACTGATGGAGCTTCACCAACAACACATGTGTTATCAGGTGAAAAGGGCTTTGCAATAATTGGTTCCATCTCTGCACTTTCAAATTCAAAGATTTTAGAATATTCTGCATCAGCATCACCATTTACTAAATTGAAGTTTGTTGCACCCTTTGCAGAAAGATAGTCAACTACTTTTTGATCAGGTTCTACAATTCCATTTTTAGCTCCTGCTTCAGTTGTCATATTACATAAAGTCAATCTACTTTCAACAGACATGTCATCAATTCCACTTCCACCAAATTGCATTGTTCTGTATGCACCACCATCATTTCCTATTTCTCCAATAATTTTTAAAATCAAATCTTTTGCCATCACATGATCAGGTAATTTTCCATTTAGTTTGAAATAATAAGTTTCTGGAACTTTGAACCAAATATTTCCATTTAACAAAACATATGCAATATCAGTATGTCCTAGACCAACTGCAAATGCTCCCAAAGCACCAGTAGTATTAGTATGAGAATCACCACCAACATAAACATCACCTGGCATCACCATTGCTTGCTCATGAGATAGAGTATGACAAATACCATATTGCCCCATTCCATATTTGAAATGTTTTTCAATACCATAATTTTTTGTGAAATTAGATAATTTTACAATATTTTCTGCAGATAGTTTATCAGCTGATGGTACAAAATGATCTTCAGCTACCCAAACTTTGGTAGGATCCCATAATTTATCAACTGCAATTCCTTGTTTCTTTAATTTATCAAAAACCTTGAGTACACCAGGTCCAGACACATCATGCATCATTACTTTGTCAACATCAGCAAAAACCACATCATCAGGTGCTACCGAAGACTTACCTGAGGCACGAGCAAGGATCTTCTCAACTATATTCATGATTCAAAAAGTTCGCTCTTGGGATTAAAAGCTTTTCAGAACAATAAAAAAGAAATAGAATGTACATAATGTTATGCAATTAACAGTATTACCACTACTAGCAGAAAGAAAGGAAAATAAGTTTGATATTTTTGAAGCATTAGAAATTACTCTACAAAAAAATGAAACAAAATTACAAGAAGGAGACATCGTAGTGATTTCAACAAAATACATTTCAAATTCACAAGGAAGAATTGTAGATTTGAATAAAATTAAAGCATCAGAATACGGCATGAAAATTGCTAAAGAATTTCAATTAAAACCAGGAATTGCAGAGATTATCATAAGAGAATCTGATAAAATTTTTGGAGGCATAGGAGGATTTATCATAACATCAGCAGACAATATCATGGCACCAAATGCAGGAATTGATAAGTCAAATGCAAAAAAAGGTAAAGCAATTCTATATCCAACAGATCCTTATCTAATTGCAGAACAAATTCGAAGAAAAATTTTCTTAAAATCATTAATTCATGTAGGAATAATTTTAGTAGACAGCAGGTTGATGCCAGCAAGAATTGGAACGTCAGGAGTTGCAGTGTCATGTGCAGGAGTAGAACCAGTACTAGATATGAGATCTAAAAAAGATCTTGATGGAAATCCATTAAAAGTTACTTTTCAAGCAGTTGTAGATAATCTTGCAACAATTGCAAATCACAAAATGGGAGAAGGTGCTGAATCAAGACCATTTGCAATAGTTAGAAATTCAGGAGCTAAACTTACAGATAGAAAAATAAATACTTCAGAAATGGCAATTGCACCAGAACAATGTGTGTATGTCAGAGGACTTACAAATCCACCAAAAAACTAAGGGTATTAGGTAAGTTTTTTTTAAATAGAGGAATTTCAGATAAAAAACATGGAATATTTGACAACATATCCAAAAACGATCTCATTTATCGATGGATTGAAGCACAAAATTCATGTAGATAACAAAGAAGGAGTAGAGCAACTACATATCGTTGTCAAAAAAAGTTTTGAAGAATTGACCAAAATATTCAGAGAAGAAGGTTTTACCAAAGTAAAACTAGAACATAAACAACCAGACCAAATTGGTAGCGGTCTAAATTTAAAGTTAAAAAAACCATGGGAGATGCATGTTAGAATGGTGGATTTAGAAGATGGAAAAATTGGAATTCATGCAGAAGTTGAAGTGTCAAGAGATTATCTTCAACATTTGTTTTCACAAAGAACACCAGTAGTTTATGAAGTTGAAGAGATTTTAAAAAAATACCAAATAGATTACAATATCTGGCACGACAAAATAAAGAAAAACATTACAACAGTAATAGACAACTACAAGGTAAAACTTGCAACCCCAGGAATTCCAGTATTTGCATGGAAACCAATGTTATTTGTAATTGCAACAGTTGCAGCATTTTATGGTTGGAAATTTTTCAATACCATTTGGTAATAATTATAAATTTTAATTTACAATAAAATGATCTAAACACCAAGTGTTTCTGCTTTACTTAATTCAAGAAACACTTTATCACCAACTGAAAGACCCATCTCTTTGTATTCATGCATTTCAAGTTTTAATTGAGTAATTCCTGATTGCATTCCCATACCACCTGCACCAGACATCATTTTGTTAAGGTCTTTCATCATATCATTCATGTTTGAAAATCCCATTACCTTTGGTGAACCAAAAGCAGCAGGTGGATTTTGATTTCCATCTTTAAGATCTTTTAGTGAAGATAGTGAAAGTACAACATACGGTGCTCCATCAGGTGCAGAATCTATGCTTTTTACGACAAATTCTTTCTTCATGACTATCCTAAGGGGTTTATCTATATAATTTTAATATTTTGAACTCAGATTTAAACAAAAATTGAAGATTTAATTACAAATTTGAATGAATTGAATTGTTGTCTGAGCCTCTAAAAACAAAATTAGTATACTATGGAATTTCACCATGGGAAATAGAAGTACTCTATGGATTTCTAAATTCCAGATTCACAGTTTTAGAAGAAATGATTGAATCAGATGATGAAAATTTTGTTAGTTTTCTAAATATAGATATTCCATTAGAATTCAATGAGGCATTTTTCAAATGGTTCGATTTTAAACGTTGGGAGAAAGTAAAGGATGTTTTAAAAGAATACAAACGTAGAAGAGGAAGTCGCAATCCATTAAAAATCAAAATTAATTTCGCAGGAAATCCAAAAATTGTATTTACAGTTGACGTAGTGGACAGACAGTGGTTCAATAATGCAGTAGAAAAAATGGATTTTGTCATAGAATTATTACCACATCATCTTGATCCTAAAAAAATCCCACAAGGAATTAGAGAAATAAATTATAAATTTGATATAGATTCAGTTAGATGGAGACTAGACAAGGCAAAATCAAAAGATAAAGAATTTACATTTAGAGGAGATATCTGGAAAGAAATCAAGAAAGAAACTGACTAGAACTATACATCTAACGAATCAAGAATTTTTGAAATATCAGTATTTGGAAATCCAGCATCAGATATGATTTGTTTTGCTGGAGGATTTTCAAGATAATTTGGAATTTTATCAGTCAATCTAGCACTGAAAGGTGAAACTAGTTCATTTTGATAAAAAACGCCTGTGGGAATTTTATTTCCCCATTCAAGTGATTTTATTAAAGCCTGAGAGAGTTTCTCATTAACTTCAACTTCACCAGCATAATTTACAGTAGGATCAAAATTTGTGTCTTCTAGTTTGTAAATTCTAGAATGTCTTTCCATAGATTCTTTTGCCAAATCAACACCAGCATACCAATCTCTTGTATTAACATCATTGTAAGTAGGACATGGTTGTAAGACATCAAGGAATGAAAGACCTTTGTGTTTTACTGCTTTGACGATTAAATCTTTGAGATGTCTTACATCATAAGAATATCCACGAGCAACAAATGTGAAACCACTAGCTACTGCCAAACCGATTGGATTCACATTAGAATTGGTGTTGGGAGAAGGGAGGGATTTTGTTTGTTCACCAAGTTTAAGAGTTGGAGATGCTTGTCCTTTTGTTAACCCATAAACACCATTATCAAAAATAATGTAAGTCATATCTATATTACGTCTACCAGCTGCAACAAAATGACCTGCACCAATTCCCAACCCATCGCCATCACCACCAACTGCAACAACAGTCATGTCAGGATTTGCAAGCTTACCACCTTGAGCAAAAGTTAGAACTCTACCATGTAATGTGTGAACACCATAGGTATTGATGAAATGAGATGTTTTTCCAGAACAACCAATTCCTGAAAAAATTGTAGCTTTATCACGTTCAATCCCCATTTCAGCTAATGCCATCTGTAATGCATTTACAATACCAAAATCACCACAGCCTGGACACCAATCATTATGTACATCTGTTTTGTATTCAGCAAGTTTAGGCACCATGACTAAGAATCTCCCGCTTTTCAGCCTTGTTTTGTATAATTTTCTTTAATGAGTCATAAACTTCAGTACTAGTCATCCCTCTTCCAGTATATTTCAAAATATGATAATCAATATCTCGAGTAATATTTTGTTTGAAAATTTTTCCTAATTGTCCGGAATGATTTGCTTCAATGTCAATCAACACCTCAACATCTTTGAGTAATAATTTAACATATTCAGCAGGGAAAGGATGTAGTAATTTTATTTGAATAAATCCAATATCGATACCTTCTTTTTTTAACATAGATTGTGCATCAAGAATAGGACCCTTTGTAGAACCCCAAGAAATTATTGTATAATCATGTATTTTAAACGGTACAGCTTGTTGATCTGTTGGAATAGATTCAAGTGCTAAATCTAATCTAGACATTCTCTTATCCATCATCTTTATACGAACTTGTGGATCTTCTGTGATGTGTCCATATTCATCAGATTCATCACCAGTATTCCAAAACACACCATTATCCATTCCAAGTTTAGAACGTGGAGATATTCCATCATCAGTAAGTGCAAATCGTTTGTATTCACCATCAACTTTATCCAATAACTTTCCACGATCAATTGAAATTTTTTTTGGATTAAATTTTTTACAAGTTACAACAGAACTGGACAAAAATTTATCCATCATGTGAATTACAGGAATTTGATATTTATCAGCATAGTTGAAACAATTGCCAGTATCATAGAAACTCTCTTCAATATCACCAGAAGCATAAACTATTTTTGGGAAATCACCACATCCTGCAAATACTGTAAAAAGTAAATCATCTTGACCGTGACGAGTGGGTAAACCAGTTGAAGGACCACTCCTTTGGTATAGAGTAATTACAACAGGAACTTCATTAATTCCAGCCCAGCCAAGTGCCTCAGTCATCAATGCAAATCCAGGACCAGAAGTGGATGTGGATGAACGAGTTCCAGTAAGGGCAGCACCAATCATCATACCTATAGCAGAAATTTCATCCTCAGTTTGAACAACAATGGTAGAACCAGGTCTATCATTTTCAATTTCTAAAATTTCATTTGATTCTAAATATACACTTTCATCAGATGCAGGAGTGATAGGATAATAAGATTGGAATCTACAACCTGAAACCATTTTACCTAGTGAACATCCAAAATGACCTTGAACAAGAATTGTATCAGATTGTTTTTGTGTGCCAATTAGATTATGATCAAAATTTTCAAAATTATTTGATGCGTAATTATAAGAAAAACTTGCAGCTTGTTTGTTAATCTCTGCAACTTTTGGTTTTTTAGAAAATATATCATCAATTGAATCAACTAATGAATTAGATGGCATTTTTATCAATCCCAAAGATAATGAAACACCAAGTACATTGTACATTCTAACTAAACCACGTAATCTAGGATTATCAACTTCTTCAGAAAGAGTTTCAAGTAAACTTTTGAAAGAAACAGGGTAAAGTTTTACTCCTTTTTCTTTTGCTAATTCTAACACTCCTGCAATTGTAAAGGACTTATTTTTTGATTCAAGTAATTTGTGCAATCTTTCTTTAAATGGCCCATCCAAAGTTCTAACTCTATCAGTATCAGTTTTTTCCAGTTCAGAATCATAAATAATTCCACCATCAGAAGAAATTTCATTAAAATGACGAAAGATTGTTTCAGCATCAAATGAAACCATCAAATTTACATCATTAACATTAGAATGAATATTTTCATCAGAAATTCTAACTGTAAAGTAACTGTGTTCACCTTTGATATTGGAATAAAATTCTCTTTTACCAAATACCTGATACCCCATTTGAGCACAAACTTTGGAAAAAATATTTGCACCAGATTCCACCCCACTTCCTTGGGGTCCACCAATTAACCAAGTAAAATCAGTACTCATAAGAATTTACATCCTTTTTTCAAATAATAACCACATGGTAAACAATTATTCAATTATCCACCTGTTGCTGCATCAAATAATGCACATTCACATTTATCACGTTCACCACAATAAGGACACACACATACGCATTTTTCAATAGAATTTCCACAATCTACACAAATAGCAAATTCTTCCTCTTCAATTTTAGAAGACATAATGAAGATACAAGGAAATCGTATAAATGGTTTGAGATAAATCGGAAGACTGATGAAAGAAAAAATATTTCTTACAAGAACATTACATGATTTTGCATTAAAAGAGTTAAAAAAGAAATTTCAAGTTGAAGTTCATACAGGAAAAATACCCATACCTCAAACTACATTAAAATCAAAAATTAAACAAGTGGATGGTTTGATCTGTTTTCCATATGACAAAATAAATAAAAAAGTGATTGAATCAGCAAAAAATCTCAAAGTAATTAGCACATACAGTGTAGGATATGATCATATTGATACAAAATTTGCAAAAGATAGAAAAATAAGAGTTGGATATACTCCAGAAGTGTTAACAGATGCAACTGCAGATATGGCATTTGCATTAATGATTGATTCGTTAAGAAGAATTTCAGAAGGAGAGAGAATAATTAGAAAAGGAAAATGGAAGCAAATCTACGGCGCATATGATTATGTAGGTTTGGATCTTCAAGGTAAAACTTTAGGCATAATTGGTTTAGGCAGAATTGGAAAAACACTTGCAAAAAGAGCAAAAGCATTTGATATGAAAATAATTTACCATAATAGAAATCAGGCATCTAAAACAAAAGAAAAAAAATTAGGAGTAAAGTATGCTACATTTAACAAATTAATTACTGAAAGTGACATAATTTCAATTCATGTTCCACATACAAATGAAACAAATCAAATGTTTAATATGAAAATTTTTAGAAAAATGAAAAATACTGCATTTTTGATCAATACGTCACGAGGAAAAGTTGTAAATGAAGAAGATCTTGCAGTAGCATTAAAACAAAAAATAATTGCAGGTGCAGGTTTAGATGTATTTGAAACAGAACCAATTAGCAAAAATCACCCATTTACCAAATTAGAAAATATTGTGTTAGCACCACACGTAGGAAGTTCTACAAAAGAAACTCGAATAAAAATGGCAGAAATCACGATTAAGAATTTAATTTTGGGAATAAATAATAAAAAACCAATTTATTCCATAGGATATTGATTTTTACGCGTAAGTAACACATCAGTAAAATGTTGAGTTTTTATATTGAAATTATGAACTATAATTAAGTTGAAAAAATTCAAACATACTAACGAAGAATTAGAATTAGCAAAAATACAAACTGAAAAAGACAAAAAGAAAAAAGAATCAGAAGACTGATACTTTTTTGCTTGTCTTCTTCAGACAAGATTTTTTTTTAAAATTCAATTTTAGAAGAATATTTTTCATATAATGAATCATAAAGAACTTTTCTTTTAGAAATCAAATTTTTTGAATCATCATACATTTTTGTAAAAAATGCAGCCACAATACGTTCATCATTTTCATCAAAAAATCTTATGCTGAAACTAATTTTGTCAGTCTTTTGCTCTTGAATAAATTCTGCAAATGAGATTATCTCAGAATTAACATGCATGTGTGCAGGGCCATCATTATCTCCAATTGTAATCCATTTTTCTTTTTGGCGTATAGTAAGAAAATTACTACGAATTTCGCAGGTTGCACCATTATTTTTTGTGATTAGTAATACATCATCAACTTTGATTATATCAGATAATAGTTCAAAAAGCAATAATTATTTTAATAAAAGTAAATTATTATAATTTTTTCATATCAATTTGAACAAAATCATCAACATCACCATGAACACAATCAGTTCCTACAGATTTTACAGGGGTGAAACTAATTTTTCCAGTATGTATTTTTCCTTCATTTTGTAAAATTCCAAGTTTACCAGTTACAACAGATTTGTGTTTTTGACAAGTTAATCCAAACATATACTCATCTTTACCATCAACAATAGATACAATAAATTCAGGAGGATTGACACATTGTTTTCCTTCTTCTGTAACTGAGCATTTATCGGGCATCATAATAAAACTGAAAATTATATTAGTTATTAATCTTAAGCGTCATAGATTTAATTTAATATCAACTAACACAAACTAAAATTAATTGAAAGATAATTTTGATTTAATTATAATTGGTGGCGGTATTTTAGGAACTTCACTTTCATATTTTTTATCATTTCTGAATAAATCAAAAAAAATTGCAGTTATTGAACAAGAACATAATGTTGCACAACATACGAGTGGTAGGAATACTGGAAAAGTTCATGCACCATATCTATACAATCCTGAAAAGAAAAAACTATTTGCAAATGCGGCATTTCACGGTTATGAAATGTGGAAAGAATATTCAAAATTGCAAAATTTACCATTCAAAGAAGATGGAATAATAGAAGTTGCATTAGATGAAAAAGGAATCAAAGTTCTTGAAAAATATCTAAAATGGGGAAAACAAAATGGATTAGAACAAAAAGATATTGAATTAATAGATAAAACAGAATTAAAGAAAATTGAACCAGAAATAAAATGTGAAGCAGCCCTTTATGTGCACAGAGATGGTTCAACAGATTATTCTACATTAACAAATTCAATTATGAAAGATAGTAAAAAAAATGGAATTAATTTTCTATTTGATAAAAAAATTACCCAAATAAAAAAAATCAAGGATGAATGGGAAATAACAATTAATGGAGATCATAAAATTTTTACATATTTTTTAATTAATGCAGCAGGAGGTCAAGCAATTGATATTGCACATAACATGGAAGTTGCAAAAAATCTTACAGATGTACATTTTAGAGGAGAATATTGGAAAACTCCAAAAAAATATCACACTTTAACTAAAACTAGCGTATACTCAGTTCCAGAATTTCCAGACTATCCATTTTTAGATCCGCACTGGATAGTCAAAGTGGACGGAAGTTGTGAGATTGGACCAAACGCAGTTCCAGTATTTAGTCCATATGGATATGACACTACAGAAAATATCAAAGAATTCATACCAAAAATTCTTGAAATGTTAAGTTCGGGTGCAAGAAAAACAATTTTCAATAAACAGTTCCAAGAACTTGCTTTTAGTGAAATACAATCATCAATGTCAAAATCAATAATGATTGAAAGGGTAAAAAAATTTATTCCAAAAATAAATCCAAAAGAAATTACATCAAAGGGAACTGCAGGAATTAGATCATCAGTAATTGATGAAAACGGAAAATTTGTTCCAGATGTAATTTTACTTGATGAAGAAACATCGTTTCATATTTTAAATTATAATTCACCAGGAGCTACAGGGGCATTACCATTTTCAGCACATATAATAAATCAATTACACAAAAAGGGTCTATTTGAAAACGAAAATATGAATGCATTATGTGGACCTTGGAAATTTAATGAAATTATAGAAAAAACAGAAAAATAAAATGGCGCCGAGAGGGAGATTTGAACTCCCGTTCCCTTGCGAGAACGCGCTTTATGGTTAAACAATTTCCAGGCGCGCGCCCTACCAGGCTAGGCGACCTCGGCAGAAGTCTTGCGACAATTCTATTTCATAAAATGTGATTATAAATTATGTTATTATCTAGAAGAAAAATTACTTCCAAATTGTCACAGTGGTTGATTTTTCAACATTATTTCCATCTACATCTATTCCTTTTACAGATATTTTGTAAACACCTTCCAATACAGTATCACCATCATTTTTAATTTGATCCCAAGAAAAAGTGATTTCATCACCAGGATCAAGAGTAGAAATCACTTGTGAAGATATTGGAGAATACATCAATATTCCAGATAAACCAGTAATTTTCAAACCATATGATGAATCAGAAAAGACTACCTCATTAGTTCCGGAATTTACAATTGTAATTTGTATTAATTCATCTTGTTTAAAATCAAATTTTTCAGTAACTATCGAAAGAGAAGTTCCTTCAACAAAAACTAATTGAGTAGTAGTTTTAAAATCAATTAAATAAACACCAAATGCAAATCCAGCAACTATTCCAACACCAATAAAAATAACGAGGCTTTTTGCTAACAATTCTTTGAAAATAAATTTAGGATGTTTTAATCCTTTGGAGCAGTAGGTTTAGTTCTCCATTTTTTTGGATAAGTGTTTGGAGCCATAATTATTCTCTTTGTAACAAATGCATATCCCTTTGTTGCATCACGTATTTCTTCCTCATCCATCGTTGATTCAGCTAATGCAACAGCTTCTCCTTTTTGTGTATAAATTCCAACAATATCCCCTGCTTTCAAATGTGAAGATATCTGCAAGACTCCAGGAATTGCAAGTTGAGCCCCATGACACATTGCGTCAACTGCTGAATCACGAATTACAACAGACTTTAATTCACTTAATGCAAGTTCAACAGGTTTTATCATTTGCATTAATTTACTAGCATCTTTTTTTTCTTCCCAAATAGCAAACGCATCAGCCAATTCATGTAAAGTTACCAATCCATCTTTTTCATGAAATTGATCCACTCTACTTCTTCGAAGTTCAACCATTGTTGCACCAGGGCCTAAAACTTCACCAATATCATAGTATAATTTTCTAATATACGTTCCAGCTTCACATAAAATTCTAGTTAAGAGTAATCTTTCTTTTTGTTCAATTAATTCCAATTCATAGATAGTTCTAGTTCTAGTTTGTCTAACAACAGCAGAACGTTGAGGAGGTTTTTGAAAAATTTCACCAGTAAACATTTCAATTATTTCAGATAATTTTTCCTTAGAAGGTAAGGAGTGTACTCTACCTAATGCATGATATTCTTTAGGACCATAAAGTAAAACACCCAAAGCTTTGGTTGCTTCACCCAATCCCAACGGTAAAACTCCAGAAACTTGAGGATCTAATGTTCCACTATGACCAATCTTTTCAAGTTTCAAAATACGTTTTGTCCACGCTACAGTTTCATGACTAGTAGGACCTGGTGGTTTATCTAAAAGAATAATTCCACTATTCAATAATTGTTCAATTGTTCGTTTATCATAGTAAGTACCATATTCATCATCAGTAATATCCTGATCAATTTCAATTAAATTTTCTAGTTGTTTTAGAGTCATAGTAGTTTTCTCACAGTTTCTGTTGTAACATCTATTACTTGATTTGCTGTTAAATTATCTGTATTAATTATCACGTCAAATACATCCTTATCTTCCCCAAAACTAAAACCATAAAGTTTTTTGTACAATGCCTTATTCTTATCAAAACGAGATTTTGTAATTTCGTATGCATTTTCTGAACTCATATTATCTCTAGATTGCATTCTCTTTGTACTACTTGCATGAGACCCTTCTAACCATATTTTCACACCATTTTGTATTAACCACGGTAATGTATAACTGGTAATTACCATACCACCTTGATTAAACAAGTCAGTTAATTTTTTATCTAAATTTTTATCAAATTCAGAATTTTCTTCACGTTGATTTAAAAATTTCATTCCTTCATCAGTATCCCACCAATCATCACCATCGGAATTAAATCCCTGTTCTTTTGCCATTTCTTTTAAAACATCTCCACCACTAAGATATTGTAAATTAAATTCTTTAGCTAATCCTTTAGCAACAGTTGTTTTTCCGACTGCAGGAGGGCCAGAGATAACAATAGATTTTGTCAACCTAGATCCATTGAGGTTTTTGTAATTCTCATTATAATTCCACTAAATGCAATAGAAGAAAGGAAATACCAAGCCCAAAGCATCAAATGATTTTCCTTACCAAAACATATGTGTGTTGTATCTAAAGCTTGTTCTGCAGTACAAGTTAGCTGGAACATATCGCCAGGAATTACATTTAGAGGAATTGGAGAAATGGCAACAGTGTAAGTGAATAGTACTGGTAAAACAAGATAAAAGATTAGAATTAATGGAACAAAAGTAATCATCATAGGTCTCATATTCATTTGCATCATCTCCATTGACATTTTGTTCATGTACGAAGATTTTTTATTTAGTTCAGCTGATTTTGCTTGATCTTTAGAACGCATTGCAGCCATTCTTTCTTTTTGCCATGCTTTGGTTTCTTTCATTATTCTCTTTAGCTTAGTTTGATCAACCATTTTTCTTCGAACTACAGAATTGAAAATATTAAGCAAAATACCAAATCCAGTTACACCAAACATAGTAAGGATCAACCCCTTAACCCACGCATCTTCAGGTTCAGCACCAAGTGCCATTCGACCTTCACCACCAAGGAAATCAGGTAATTGGAGAAGTGCTGAATCAATAAAGAGTAGAATAAAGTTAAAATCCATTTTTTACAGTCCTATTGCCTTGATTATCTTATCTGCTGCTTCATCAATCTTTCCCTCACTATTAAAAACATGTCTGACTGGAGAGCCTGTAATTACAGCGCATGCAGAAATCATACCAGTTTGATAATCAAGCTCCTTCTTAATGTTAGCTAGTGTTATTTTATCTCTATTTCGAGTGTCATCTTTCATTCGTCTGTTATAGATTTCTTCAGGTTTTGCAGATACTGAAACAAAATTGCTAGGTTTAATAATTTTCAAAACATGTTCAGGCAATCCAGGATAATATCCTTCAGGAGAACTAATGAATGCATGGGTATCAATGATTACAACTTCTTCATCATGAGTAGCAATTTTTTCTGCAGCAATTTTTTGAAGACGTTGTTGTTCAGTTACAGATAATTTTCTTAAATCATCTCTATTTTCTAATCCATTTTCTTTTGCAACATCAAACATCAAAGTACCATAATTAATTACAATTACATTTTTTTTATGATCCTTTAAGATTTCAACCATTGTTGTTAACAAGGTACTTTTCCCAACACCTGGGATTCCAACCATGAGAATTTTTTTATTTTCTACCAAGTAAGGCACCCAACCGTGGCATAACAACTTCTACTTGTTCTCTAACTAATTGTGTGTAGTAATTAATGAGAATATCTACCATAAGTAAGATTCCAATTCCAGATCCAAATACTCCAAGTACGTCAGAGACTCCTGCTAAAAGTCCTAAAATCATAGAGCCAATAATTGTAACAGATGGGATATACTTGTTTAACAATGCTTCAACTGGTTTGTTTGATCTTCTAAATCCAGGAATTTGTACATCAGCATCAAGTAAGTTTTGAGCTGCACTCTTTGGTGATAAACCACCAAGTTCAACCCATAATCTTCCAAATACAACTACAATTCCAATCATAAACAAGACATATCCTACAGCACGCATAGGATCTAATGCTGCAACATCTAAACCACGAGGTGGTGTAACATAGTAAATAATTCCACCAATTGGGGTAGATGGACTAGTAGGATCAAATTGCGCTATAAAATTTACAAAGAAATTATTGTTACGTGGATTAAAGTTGGACCAAATCATTTGGAATACGAATACTGCGTTGGCAGTTAAAGCGGATGCTAGAATTACAGGAATATTAGAAACATACATCAATTTGATAGGATAAACAGCTTGAAATCCACGATATTTTGTAGAAACAATTGGGATTTCAATTTTCATACCTTGGGTAAACACAAGTATCAAAAGTATACCAGCAGTAAGGAACAGTCCAAAAATACTAGGCAGTTGATTAGAACGGAAAAATACATTTCCAAGATCACCACTACCTGTTAACGATTCTACAAGATACGGAATAATACCAATCATTCCACCATCACCAGCAGGTAACGGACTGAACATACTCCAAAGAATTTGTTGAGCAACACCTGCCATAATGAATAAACTAATTCCACTTCCAAGTCCCCATCCTTTTTGGATTAATTCGTCTAAGAACATAATTATGATAGACGCCGCCATCAGCTGCCCTATAATCACATACAGAACATACGGTTCTGATGCAGAACCACCATAAACTGCTGCAGCATATACAATAGATTCAGCTACAATTACAACATAAGTTACCATTTTTGTTGCAGTTTGAAAAATACCTCTTTCTTCTGGTTTTTTGAAATCAAACTTCAAAATATCAGAACCTCTTAACAATTGCATCAAAAGTCCAGAAGT
>CABXQD010000016.1 GCA_902514275.1 uncultured marine group I thaumarchaeote
TGGAGTAACTTCAATCAATGCTTTAGTAAAATCATCATGATTTACAATTAATTTATCTAAAGTTTCTGGAGGAAGTTTTTCTTCTTCTAAATTAAGTTCAGGTAATAATCTTCTCAAACATTTCATTGCTGCTTCTTTACATAGATATTCCAAGTCTGCGCCAACATATCCATGACTGACTGAAGCAATTTTATCAATATTTACGGGTAATTCTTGATCTTCAGCTGCTAAAGGCATGTTTCTACTGTGAATTGCAAGAATGTCTCTTCTTCCTTTTTTGTCTGGAACTTTAATCTCAATTTCTCTATCAAATCTTCCTGGTCTTCTAAGAGCTGGATCAATTGCATTAGGTCTATTTGTTGCTGCAATTACAATGACTTTTCCTCTTCCTTCTAATCCATCCATCAATGATAACATTTGTGATACTACTCTGCGTTCCACTTCTCCAGTGACCTCTTCTCTTTTTGGAGCAATTGAGTCAATTTCATCTACAAAGATTATTGATGGTGCTTTCTCTCTGGCTTCTTTGAAAATTTCTCTTAACCTAGCTTCACTTTCTCCATAAAACTTACTCATTATTTCTGGACCTGATATGCTAATGAAATGTGCTTGACTTTCATTTGCAACTGCTTTAGCAAGTAATGTCTTACCAGTACCTGGTGGACCATAAAGTAAAACACCTTTTGGAGCTTCAATACCTAATTTTTCAAAAATTTCAGGATGTCTTAATGGAAGTTCAATCATCTCTCTTACTTTTTTAATTTCATTATGTATGCCACCAATGTCTTCATAGGTGACTTGAGGAACACCACGTAGTGTTTCTCCCTTTTCTGCAATATGGAAAACTGTTTTTTGTGTAATCAAAACTGCATCAGCTGCTGGGGTTACACCAATCACTTGAAATGTTAAACGTCCGCCAAAATATGGAACCATTACATTATCTCCTTTAATCAATGGAACACTTTCTAAAGCATCTGCAAGATATCTTTCATCTATTGGAGGAATTGCTTCTAATGGTGCAACTACTACTTTCTCAGCAGCAACTGCTTTAATTTTTCTAACAGAAATTGTATCTCCAATTGCTATGCCTGAATTATTTCTACCAAGTCCATCAATTCTGATTATTCCTTTACCTTCATCAGATGGATATAGCGGAAGACATTTTGCTACTGTTCTTCTTTTGCCTTTAATTTCAATTACATCTCCTGTTGATGCATTTAGGGTATCCATTGAATCATAATCGATTCTCGCTACTCCTCTCCCAACATCTCTTGTATATGCCTCAAGAACTTTGAGAGAAAGTGCATTTTGACTCATATACAAAGAACCTCTAATCTAATTTTTATACCTTTGTGGTAATTCTTTCATATTCTAATCCATACCAAAGCTTAAAATTCTCTTTTCGGATTGAAACGATCAACTTGGGTAAAAGACCATTAGTTCGTAGACGAGGCCGTGGAGGTAATCAGTTTAGATCAACTTCTACTGGTAAAGTAGGAAAAACTGCTAATTATCCACGTTTTCCACTAGCAGAAAATCATACTGGTGAAATCATTGATTTAGTTCACGAGCGTGGAAGAGAAGCTCCTTTATCTAAAGTTAGATTCGAAGACGGTTCTATTTCTTTTATTCCTGCAGTTTTAGGAACTAAAGTAGGAGAATCATTACAATTTGGCTTAAAATCTAAAATTGAAAAAGGTAATGTCATTAGTGTTCAAAACATTCCTGATGGTACTATTGTTTGTAATATTGAAAGACATTTTGGAGATGGTGGTGCTATAGTTAAATCAGCAGGAACTGATGCAACTATTTTCTCTCATGGTGATGATGGTGTTACAATTAAACTTCCTTCTGGTAAATTTGCTACTCTTAATCCTAAAAATAGAGCAATGATTGGTACTCTTGCTGGTGGTGGTGCAACTGAACGTCACTTTATGAGTGCAGGTAACAAATGGCGTAGTTTTAAAGCTAAAGGAAAGAAATATCCAATTGTTAGAGGTGTTGCACAAGCAGCATATGTTCACCCACACGGTGGTGGTCGTCACCAACACGTTGGACAAAGTTCTACAGTTTCTAGAGATGCACCTCCTGGAGCAAAAGTTGGAAGTATTGCTGCTAGAAAAACTGGTAGAGCTAGAATTAAAGAAAGAAAGTAGTATTTCTTTAAAGCTAAAATTGATTAACGAGTTTCTCAAATTTTCTATCAATGTCTAATCAATGTGTAAGGATTTTTGTAACTGGTAGAGTCCAAGGAGTTTTTTTCCGTCAAAGTTTGAAAGCTAAGTCTATACAAAATAATATTTTTGGATGGGTAAAAAATCTTCAAGATGGCCGTGTTGAATGTCTTTTAGAAGGTACTAAAGAAAATATTTCTATTCTTGTGGAATGGGTTCATCAAGGTCCTGCAAATGCAATTGTTGAAAATGTTGAAATTAATAATGAGAAATTTAATAATGAATTTACAAAGTTTGATGTTTTGTATTAGTGGATATTTTCATATGCTATTTTGAATAATTCAGTAAATTCTGAAATTTGTTGATCTTTTTTAATTTGAATAGTTTGAATTGGATCTTTTCTACTTTTTTGAATTTTAATTTTAACTCCATCTTTTTCTGGTTCTATATCAATAAACCATCTAAATGTCATTGATTTACAAAAAACAACTCTATGCATACGGACATCTTCTAATACATTTTCACCTAAATTGAAGCAGAATTTTCTAATTGAATCAAAAAGAGGTAAAACCGTTACTGGAATTTGTTTTTTAAAATCTTCATAATTTCTTTTATTCCCAAATGAAATTAATCCATCCATAACCCTGCAAATTTGATTTTAATTATAAAGGTAGTAGATCTGCTGGTTCCAGTCTAGACGAATAGCCCCATTTCAAGGCGTACAAGATCCGCCACGTAGACGAGGAAGCGTGGATGCTCCACCTTAGGATTGCTCCCTCCCGGACCTCATCCCTTTCGATAGTTCGGTCTTAGAAGTTATTCCTTCGAATATTTCTAGTCCTGCAACCACCCGCCTCGGCGTGATTTCATTTCCGCACACCAAGCGGGAATTACCCATCTAGAGATTTACCCAACAGTTGCTGATCTCTGCATATAGCCGGTTTCAGAATAGGGCACGGCTAGCACCCCAATCCTACCTACTACCATTTTTCCTAAGATGGTATGTTATATTTGCATTAGGTTTGATTTGATTTTAATTTCAAAACCATGGTACAAACTGAGCATACGTTACCTGTGCATTCACTACCACATTTTTCACAATTTGTTTTTTCTTTAGTATTTGAATTAGAATTTTTCATTACATCTGAAACTTTGATAATTGATTGATACAAATTATTTTTGATTCCACTTCGTTGATTTTCTAATGAATTTAAAAATTCACGAATATCTGTTCTTATTCCTTCATTCATGTGTGGACATGGCTCTGATTGAAATGGCATATCATTTGTGAATGCATAAAATACAATTTCTGCTTCATATATTTCACAAAATGGTTTTATTTTTCTTAAAGAATTTGCTGATGTATCTGGATTCATCCAACCTACTTTAGTTGTATCTCCAGAAAGCATATTTATCACAAAAGTTTGTAATGTATCATCTAAATTATGCCCTGTTGCAATTAAATCTGCTCCGATATCTTTTGCAGCATAATCCATTGCACGTCTTCTAAATGTTCCACACATTGAACATGATGATGTTTTTTCATTTTCTCGTAGATCTAATGCTTCATCAAGTGTTAATTCAAAAAGATTTTTGTAAGAATATATTTTATAGTCTACGTTAAGTTCATGACAAACTTTTTTCACAATTTCTAATGCTTCATTTCTATACCCTGGAATTCCTTCATCAATTGTTATGACTTTAATTCTAAAACTATGTGTTAATGACATTTCGTGAAGTACTTTAAGTAATGCTAGTGAATCTTTTCCACCTGATACTGCTACAGCAACTAATTCATCATGTTTAATCATTTTATATTTTGAAATTGTTTTAGCAGTTTTTTTTACAATAGATTTTGAGAAACATTGGGAGCAAAGCTTTTCTCCAGAATATTTTCTTGTATATGCTACCTGATTATCACATCTATCACAGGTCATAAAATTAATAATTATTTTTCATTAATGATTCTTTAGGTAATTTTAGATTGTAAACCAACCTGATTTCATATATGATAAAGCAATATTGAGACCAAATAGAGCAAATGTGAATGCGTAAATTATCCACATTGTAGCTTTAACTGCTTTATCTGAAAATCTTTTATCGATAATAATATGAATGAATTTTCCGCCATCTAGAATTGGTAATGGTAACATGTTGATTATACCTATGAAGAATGAAATCATCCATAACCACAACAAAAACATTGAAACAGTTGGATTGTCCCATTCAATGAAATTCATTACAGGTGTATATGCAAATGAATTGTCTCTCATAATTCCTATTAATCCTCTTTCAGGATCATCTGGTGCTGGCATTACTTTTAACCCGAAGTCTAATGGTTGGCCATCTCTAAGTACTGATACACTAGCTGTATCTCCTGGACTCAAACTAGGGAAATCAGCTGGACTAAGAATCGGTATACCATTAATAGAAGTAATGATGTCATTTGCAAGTAATCCTGCTTGTTCAGCTCCTGAATTTTCTATAATTGAAAGTATCAATACACCTTCAGGCAATTCATAAAATATACTCAATAATGGTTCAGGAACTACCATTGCAAAAAATGGATTTGTTAATAGTATGACTCCTAATACTAATGCAAATAATACATTTGAAGTTGCACCTGCGCCGATTACCCTTAATTTGGAAATCTTTTTAGCTTTTTCAAATTCTTCTTCATCAGGTTCTACAAATCCTGCAAACATTGCAATAAAAATTGCAAAACCACCAGTTTTAATTTTAATTTTTTCAAGTGCAGCTACAATTCCATGTCCACCTTCATGCATTACAAGTACAATTGGAATTGAAAGTAAAAAGTACGTAATTGCTGGTGCTGAAGTTAATGTAATTCCTGGAATTAGTACAGTTAATTCATTAAATTCTGATTGTGCAACAAAAAAGTTTGAAACATTATTTAACAAAAACCAAAATGCAAAACCCATCATTATGAAACCAGCAATCACACTAACATTTGCAAATATTGATACTGCAGCCTTTGTTCTTCCTAGAATTTTAATTAAAAGTTCATTGACGCCTTTATTTTTGTAAACTAGACTGTATGCTTTAATTTCAAAACCAAATCTTTCTAATTTTAAGGCCTTTGCTGATATGAAAATGACTACCCATGCCATTAATACATAGATTATCGAATTTTCAGTAATAAAATCAAGTTCCAAACTAATTGTTAATTTTTTAAAGTACGGGCATTTATCGGTTACTATGAAACCTGTGATTATTGTATCTACATATCCTAACAAAAAATCAATTTCAAAAATTGCTAATGTACTTGTGAAAAATAAAACAATAGCCTGCGTTAATATTTTAAAAATTGATTCCATTTACTCCTGGAATGGAAAAATTCAAAATTTACCAGAATATCTTGCAATATTCAAAACTGTAACCAAAAATAAAATTAAACTCAAAAAAGTAATTGCAGAAACCCATCCATATGATGTTCCAGAAATAGCTGAAATTGATGTTAGTTCAATCAATAAATTATATCTAAACTGGTTAATTGAATCAACAAATTAAGTATCTAATGAATATCGTAACAAAGAAACTATTCCACCTAAACCTGTAACTCTTAATCCAATATCTGTAGATGAATCAACACTGTAAATTTTTACACCTTTATTTTCAACATCATTCAAAAAATCCATTATTTCTTGTTCATTATTGTCTTGAATTATTTTATCTGAAAATACAATTGATTCTACTGCTCCCATTTGATTAGCATTCATAGTTTCACTATAACCCATTGTAAATTTTTTACTTTTTTTGTTTGCAAGAATCATTATTTCGTCAATTATTGATGCAGCTTTTGATAATTTACTATCTGACATTATTTCATGCATTGTTTGAGATTTTGTGAATGTGTAAATTCCATCCTCCCCTCCTGAATCAATTCCATCGACAACTTGAATTTTATATTTTTGTGATTTTTGCAAGTGATTTGAAAATCTTTTTTTTGTTTCACCTGGACCAAAAATTACTATCATATCTCCTTCTTTGAAAATAGAGGTTATTGCTTGATGGATATGTTCAAAAAACTTTTCAATATTAAAACTAGTTTTGTATCTCTTTCCACCTGATCCTGAATAGATATTTGGCATAAATTCTAAATGAGTTCCTCTCAATCTTGCAATTCCACAATCTGCAGTGTCGATTGCAATTAAAACAAAACTTACTTGATTGTTACTTGATTTCAAAAGTTTTTTTTCAACTGGTAACCATTTTTTCTTTGAAATTGTTATTCCATCATTAAGTTGCAAAATAAATGAATGATGTGAACCATGTGGTACTGATTCATTACTTGACTCAGAAATCACTCCCCCAATTCTTAACTTGTCTAGAACTTCATCAAGAGAAATTTTTTCTACATTTAGTGCAATTCTAATTTTTATTCTTTCACCTTTATCTGGTCTAGCATATTCCTTATCCTGTTTTAGAACTCTTGTTGTATCTCCAATCACTTTATCATTTTCTTTAATTATACGACGTAAATTCAATAAATCTTCTGAGTCTTCTGGAATAACTGAAATTAAATTTTCATCTATTGTTTTTGTAATCATGATACTGTTAAAATTTACAAAAAGTAAAGTGTTTAGTTTGTTGTTTCAGTAGTTTTTTCTTCTTGTGATTTTTTCTTTAGATAATTTTCAACCCAATCTAAAGTAAGAACTCCTGATTCTGCTAAGTTTGTTAAAGAATTTGGAGAAGCTTCACCTGTTACTTTACCTTCCATTCTTCTTGTTTGACGCCATTTTAGTGATGTGTTTCCACTTTTTGAATTGTAAATAATTCCAAGAACATCCCTTGCATTCATGAATGTAATGTCTCTAATTTTTTTCAAAGTTACTTTATCTGCAGCTTCTACGTATATTGCACCCAAATTATCTTCTCTTTCTGCAAATACCTCTGAATCTTCCAAATAACTTCTTGGAGCATAGGATTTACAAGTACTAGAAATGATGAATCTTCTAAAACTTTCCAATGTTGCTGGAGTGCTAATTGCTACCATTTTGCTTGACTAACTATTCGCCATTTATCAAGCTTCTTGAAAGACTCAATAGGAATATCTCTAAAATTTGGCTTGCAGGCTGTGATGATCCTATCCTTCTGACTAATGATGAAGATCTTGAGAACTGAGCCTGGCTCATGATTTTAATGCTTGATCTATGTTGTGATCATATGAAATTCTTAACTGAATATTTGACATTTCAAGTTAAAAAACGGCGAGGTTTTGTTAATATCACTTCTGATATATCAAAATTAGTTTCAAAAAGTAAAATTCAGGAAGGACTATGTCTTGTTAATGCAATGCATATCACTGCAAGTGTTTTCATTAATGACAATGAAAGCGGATTACATTATGATTATGAAAAATGGTTAGAAGAATTGGCACCACATGAACCAATTAAACAATACAAACACAATGATACTGGAGAAGATAATGCAGATGCTCATTTAAAACGACAGATAATGGGACGGGAAGTTGTAGTTGCAATTACAAATGGACAATTAGATTTTGGTCCGTGGGAACAAATTTTTTATGGAGAATTTGATGGTAAAAGATCAAAGCGAGTTTTAGTTAAAATTATTGGAGAATAATGTTTTATCCAAAATCTGCATCACGTTTCTGACTTTGTGATTCATTCTTTCTTGCAGCATCTCTAAATGCGTCATCATGATTTTGAGGTCCATGTTCACATTTTACACATGCAATTTTAAAACCATCTTCATTTTTCACATAGGTTTCACAACCACAGAAACATGCCATACTAAGTGTAACTCTTAATCTGATATATCTTTTGGGATATTTTTTATTTACAACATTCGCCCATTGGAATCTCGTGAGTATGTGGACATTTTCTTGGATGCCCTAGCATTGTACATAATGCATCTGTGAATTGTTTATTCATGTGATGTTCAATCCCACATACCATCTCTTCATCAATTTCCACTTTTAACGCACTATCCATCAAAACTTCTAATAATCTACTATTTCTCATCATGCTGGAACCAATTCTTTCTCCATCCTCTGTAAGATTTACTCCTGCTTTGTTGTACTCTACAAGATTTTTAGCATTTAATTTTTTTAACATTTGAACAACACTTGGTTGTCTTATGTTAAGCATTTTTGCAATTGTACTGATTTTAACATCTTCCCCTCTTTCTCTTATGTGCCAAATTGCTTTAAGATACATTTCAACATGTTCAGCTTCTGCAGTTCCAACAAATAGTGTTTCTTCTTTGAGTATATCCATAACATTATACCTTTTTTGAATCTTTTAATAAATATTCAAAATATTGTCGTGCAAATCCTGCTAAACCTATGTGATCTGCCCAAATTGCAATAACATCCGAAGAACTTTCCCCTGCTATTTCTGGACCTAATAGAATTACCACGTATCTTTTATCTGAAATTATCCCTCCTCCAAACAAACCTTTCTTAATTTTAACTTCTGCAACCCTTTTGATTGCAGTTACTGATTCTTTATCAATTTTATCTGATGTTAAAATTGTAATTTTAACTCCTTTATCATGAAGAGCTCTTAATTTTGGTAACGCTTGTTTAACTAATTCTACACCAGCTTCAGGTAATGTAATCATTACTTCATCTCTACAACTATCTACCATCTCTAAAATTTTAGCAGTAATGTTGACTGCTCCAGATAATACCCAAATATCTGGCCTCTCACTTGTTCCACTTTTTTCATATAACGGAACTAATTCATTTAAAATAATATTTTGATTTTGTAAAAAATCACTTTCCATTTTTTGTTTCGTACTTTCTACTCCTGTAGATGGTGATTTTGCAAAATATTTTGTTGGTCTTGAATCATCTGAACCAATCCATCCTTTGTCTTCTAATGTTCCTAACACTTCATAGATTTTTGAATATGGTACACCTGACTTTTGACTAAGATCCGATGCTGTCATTTCTCCTGATTTTAGTAATGCAGAAAATGTTTTGATTTCATAACTAGTTAGTCCAATTTTCTCTAATGATTTTTTTGTTTTATCTGATATACTCATGCGATCTTATCGATCACTTTTGATATTTAAACCAGTCAAGAGTATTTACTAAATTCCACACGGGGGTTAGTATGAAACAGATTATATACTGTTTTTTTGAAATTTAAGATACACGCATGGCACTAATTCAGATTTCCAATCAATCAAGTAAAAATTTAGGTAAAAAATCTACTATCAGATTTACTCAAAGTATTTGTCCTGATTGTAACATGATTTTAGATGCTGAAGTCTTTGAGAGAGATAGTCAAGTTTTCATGTCAAAAATTTGTCCAACTCACGGTGAATGTGAGGAATTATACTTTGGTTCTTATGAAATGTACAAGAAATTCAGTACATACTGGATGGATGGTAAAGGTGCACATTCTCCAAATGTAATGATTGACAAATGTTCTTGTCCAAATAACTGTGGTTTATGTTCAAACCACTTATCTCACAGTGGATTAGCAAACATGATTGTGACTAATAGATGTGATTTAACATGTTGGTACTGTTTCTTTTATGTTAAGAAAGGTCTTGAAGGCGCTTACATGTATGAACCAGATCATACTCAAGTTAGAGGTATGATGAAGACTCTAAGAGCAGAAAGACCAATTCCAGGAAATTCTATGCAAATTACTGGTGGTGAACCAATGCTTAGAGATGATATTGCTGATGTTATTAAAATAATGAAAGAAGAAGGTGTTGACCATATTCAAATGAACACAAATGGTATTAGACATGCTATGGATCCAGAAGCAGCAAGAGAAGTAAGACTTGCTGGATGTAACAACTTGTATCTTTCCTTTGATGGTGTAACTGCAAGAACAAATCCTAAAAATCACTGGGAAATTCCATATGCTCTTGATAGCTGTAGAAAAACAGGTACTACTGTAGTATTTGTTCCAACTGTAATTAAATCAATTAATGATCATGAATTAGGTGGAATTATTAGATATGCACAAAAGAATATGGATGTAGTCCACGCTGTTAATTTCCAACCCGTATCATTAACTGGTAGAATGGGTAAATCTGAACGTGAAAAATATAGAATTACAGTTCCTGATTGTGTTCAAAGAATTGAAGAACAAACTGATGGTCAAGTAACTGTTGATGATTGGTTCCCAGTTCCAAGTTGTATGCCACTAACTAATGTAATTGAAGCATTTTCAAGTAAACCAAAATACGAACTATCTATTCACTTTGCTTGTGGTGCAGGAACATACATCTTTGAAGATGCTGATACAAAGAAATTTGTCCCATTAACTAAATTCTGTGATATTCAAGGAATGTTGGAACTCTTTGAAGATAAATCAGAAGAAATTCGTTCTGGTAAAAATAAGTACTTTACAATGCTTGAAGTTGTAAGAAAACTAAAAGGCTTTGTTGATACCAAAAAACAACCAGCAGGATTAGACTTGGCAAAAATGTTTGGTAATATTCTCATGAAGAGATCCTTTGATTCAGTTGGTTCATGGCATGTAAAAGGATTATTCCTTGGTATGATGCACTTCCAAGACAAATACAATGAAGATTTAGAAAGATTACAAAGATGTGATATTCACTATGTTACTCCAGATCTTAGAATAGTTCCATTTTGTGCATTTAATGTAATTCCAGAATGGTACAGAGATAGAATTCAGAAGAAATATTCTATTACTGTAGAGGAATGGGAAGAACGTGAAGGTGTAAAACTTGAAGATGGTCTATATCGTGGACTTATGAGACGTGGAGCAGGTGATGAACTTGCTGCTGGCTGTGCAAAGAGTCAGATGTTCCATGATGCATCTCAAGCTACAATGTAGAATAATTTCTTATTCAAAAGAGTAATAACAGTTTAATTAAATTCGTATTTATTGGATACCCAAACCAGTTTATTTCAAATTAGTAATTTCAATTTTAAACTAAATCATCTTTTTGTAATTGGAATATTGGTTTTAGCATTTTCAGTATCTTTTCTAATTAGATCTCAACCTGCTGAATATGGATTTGAATTAAATGAATTTGATCCTTTTTTTAATTTTCGTGCTACTGAATATCTTGTAGAAAATGGATTCTCTGAATATTTTGAATGGAATGATGATAAAAGTTGGGTTTCTAAAGGTGGACGAGATGTTTCTGCAACATCTCAAGTAATGCTTCATAGTACAGCAGCTATCTCTTATCAAATATTTGGAAGTAATTCATCACTATATGATTTTACTATATTATTTCCAGCAGTAGTTGGTTCATTAACTGTGGTTATTATTTTTGCATTAGTGAGATTATTTGCAGGTACTACTGCTGGTTTATTTGCATCTTTATTATTTGCAATATCCCTTCCAATTATAATACGAGGTACTATTGGTTGGTTTAAATCTGAACCATTGGGAATTTTTTATGGTCTTTTAGGACTATATTTATTTTTGAGTGCTATAAATTCTAAAAATAAAAAAATTACAATTTTAAAAATTATTTCTGGAGGAATAATAATGGGTTTTGGAATGTCATCTTGGGGAGGAAACCAATTTTTTATAATTCCAATAGGATTATTTATTTTGGCATTACCTTTTGTCAGAAAGGATCATAAATTTCTTTTATGGAGTATTCCACTTTTTGTATTAGTTTTCATTTTAACTTCTAGTACATTTGAACGACCTGGACCAAGTTTTGTGTATTCTTTGGGAGGTATTGTGCTAATTATTCCTACTATATTTCTTATTAGTAGTATATTTATTCAAAAAATAAGTAAGGACAAAAATAAAATAAGAAATAGTTTATTTTTATTAATTTTTATAATTGTAATTGGTTCATTTTTGGTAATAATTAATGAGGAATCAAATGTTTTACCCATTCCAAGTTATAGATATCTTAATGCACTTAATCCATTTTTAACTACTACTGATCCTTTAGTTGATTCAGTTGCAGAACATGCTACTCCTACAATTAAACAATCTTTTCTTTTTAATTCTATTTTAATGATTTTTTCTGGACTTGGTATTTGGTTAATTTTATCTAAAAAATCACTTCAATCTGAATTAATTATAAAAAATGATATGAAAATATTTGCTTTAATTATTGGAATAACAGGTGTTTATGTTAGTTCTTCTTTTATAAGGTTAGAATTATTTGCATCTTTATCCTTAATTATTCTTGCATCTATTGCATTATCTATTTTAACTAAAGAAATTTTTAAAATTAATTTATCTAAGAAAAAATCTTATTCATTAAAAATTTCATATGTTTTACTAATTTTTACATTATTTGTGATACCTTTGGTTGTTCCTGCAAATTCTAATTGGATAACCGCTGTTGATATACCTCCAACAATACTTACTGGTGCAACTACTCATCCCACTAGTAATGATTGGTTAGATGCTCTTGAATGGATAAAACTCAATACACCTGAAAATTCTGTTGTTGTATCATGGTGGGATTATGGATATTGGATTCAAACTCTAGCTGAAAGAGCAACAATGGCTGATAATTCTACAATTCATACTTCAGAAATTCAAGAAATTGCTCGTATGTTACTTGGTACCCCTGATAATAGTTGGAATTCACTTCAAAAAATGAATGCTGATTATGTTGTTGTATTTGTTGCTGCTGAAAGAATTGATGCAACATATGCTAATCAACAATTATTTTACTTAGCGCATGGTGGTGATGAATCTAAAACTCCATGGTTTGTTCGTATAGCTGAATTTCCTGAACAGAAATATTTTGAATCTGATTCTTTTACTGGCAATGATTATTTTTGGAATGAAACATTACTAGGTAAACTATTTCCATTTAGTATAGTTACATATTATCATCCTGAACTTCAACTCGAATCTCAAACTTATCAACCAGAATATATCCCTCTTAGTATAAAAGATATAAAATATAATGATTCTAAAAACAATCCTTTGTTTTTAGTTTATGCATCACCAAGCTTCTATGAGGAAAAGCCTGGACCTTTAACTGGTGTATTTGTATATGAAATTAATAAAAATTATTCTCCAATTAAACCAATTAGATAGAAATTTCACTTTAAAATATTATTTTAAAATATGATTGTATGAACATTTGATATCGATAATTCTTTACAAGTAATCAAAATGAAGAATTTTTTAATCCAAGACCTTAAAAAGTAAAGAAATCATTTTGATTTATGAAAATCTTAATCATATCTCCTACACAATCTGGTATAGGTGGAATTGCAGGAGTAGTGCAAAATCAAATTAAATTTTTTGAAAAAATGGGTCATGATGTGGATGTCATTTCAGCAGAAAATACACCTATAATCCCAATTAAAGGTCTAAAAAACCCCAGTTTTATGATTTCATCTTTTATTAAAACAAAATTTAAAAAAAATTATGATATTGTTCATGCACATAATCCTGCATCTGCTCTTGCAATGAAAAATATTTCTGGAAAAAAAGTTATATCGTTATGGGGAGTTTTTGAAAACCAAGTTGAATTATTACATGGAGACATTCTAGGTAATTTATCAGGTAAATTTGAAAGAAATGTATTGAAATATGCTGATGCAATTACTGTAGCATCAAAAGATATACAGAAACATTATTCTCAATTAGGTTATAATTCTCATTACATTCCAAATGCAATAGATTTAGAATCTCTCTCAAAACAAGAAGAACGTTTGTATGAAAATCAAGTAATTTTTGTTGGTAGACTATCAAAAGAAAAGGGGATATTGGATTTACTTACTATTTGTGAAAATATCCCAAAAGAAATAGATGTAATTATAATTGGAACTGGACCTGAAGAAAATAAAGTTAAAGAGATTTCAGAAAAATGTAAAAATATTCATTTTTTAGGTTACCAACCAAATAAAAGAGTAATTGAATTAATTAGTGGTTCGGACATATTGATTCAACCTTCTCTCACAGAAGGTGGTATGAATTCAACTCTTTTAGAATCTATGGCATGTAAAACATCAGTAATTATTGCATCATTGAATGTTTATGGAAATGATATACGTCATTTAGATACAGCGTATTGTATATCTCCAAATTCACCAGATGAACTTTTACAAGCATTAACTACATTAATTTTAGATAAACAAACAAGATTTGAATTAACTGAAAATGCCTATCAGATTGTATTAAATTATTCATGGGATGTAATAGGCGAAAAATTCATTGAATTATATAAAAAAATAATAAAATCTTAATTTTTCTTTAATACAATAATTTCTCGAAGAAATATATTTTCATTTTTAATTTTTACAGAATTATAAAAAAAATCAAAAACAATTTCTGCATTTAACAATTTTTGAATTTGTTTAGAATTAAGATATGATATTACAGTATTATCTGTTTTACCTACAACTTTTTCAATTTGGGGATTTGGATTAATTATAATGATGTATGATTTTTTGGCAATCTTTTCAAATTCTAAAATTTGATTTTTTGAAATATGATTAATACTGTGTATAAAAAAGAAAATTCCAGATAATTTTTTAAATGTTTTTACAAAATCACCAAGATTTTTTTTATATAACTTTGCTCCTATTTTGTTGTATTGTATTGTTGCATATTTTTGAAATGTTTCTCTAGGTTCTATGCCAATAATTTCAAAATCTCTAATATTTTTAACAATTTTTGAATCTCCACCTAATCCAGTTCCTACAAAAAATATTTTTTTAGATTTTACTAATGGAATACAGTATTCTAATACTAGTCGTGCTGTATTGATGTCTCTAGCATAATCCATTTTTTTATTAAATTTTTTAACTTTATCGATATAATTATCCATTTTAATTATCCTGATTTTTAATTTCTTGTATTACATAATCTACTTCTTTAGACGTTAATCCTGGATGTAATGGTATAGTAAATGTCTCTGAATCAAGTTTTTCCGAGTTTGGACAATAATACTTTTTTGTTTTAAATTTTTTATAGATTTTTGTTTTGTAAATTGTGGTAAACATTGGACTTGTTTCAATTCCTTTTTTTAGAAGATTTGCTCTGAATTTTTTCAAATTACCTTTTTTTAATTTCATAATATATGCATAATATCCAGAGTTAACATCTTTTGATATTTTTTGAATTTTGATATTTGACAAATCTTTAAACTTTGAATCATATTTTTTTGTGATTGCTCTGCGTTTTTGTAATATCTTTGGTAACAATTTTAGTTGTTCACGTGCAAGAATAGCTTGAATTTCATTCATTCTATAATTATAACCAATTTCTGTATAATCATATTCTCCAATAGATTTTCTTCCTACATTTCTAAGTAAAATTAATTTTTTAAATAATTTACGATTGTTTGTAATAATTATTCCACCATCACTACTAGCCATTATTTTATCTGGATAAAATGAAAAAACTCCAATTTCTCCAAACGTACCTGCAAATTGTCCTCTTAATGTAGAACCATGAGCATGTGCTGCATCTTCAACAATAGATAGATTATGTTTTTTGGCAATCTTTTTAATTTTTTTCATTTCACAAATATTTCCTCCAAGATGGACTGGAATTATGGCTTTTGTTTTTTTAGTAATCAATTGTTCAATTTTTGAAGGATCCAATTGAAATGTTGATTCATCTACATCACAAAAAATTGGTTTTGCATTACAATATAGAGCTGCATTTGCAGTAGAAATGAAAGTTTTTGCAGGAACAATAACTTCATCATCTTTTTTTATACCTAAACTTAAGAGAGATATGTGTAAGCCAGCAGTTGCTGAAGATACTGCAACAGCAAATTTTACATGAAAATATTTTGCAAAATCCTCTTCAAACATTTTTACATTTTCCCCTAATGTTAATTGCCCTGATTTCATAACATTTTTAATTTGATTTTGAATTCTTATGATGGATTTATTTGGAAAAAATGGTTTTCTTAATTGAATTTTCATTATCTAGATAATTTTGATAAACATATAACTAATTAATCATGCCTTTAAGTAAAATCATGGTTTCATATCTTAGAGGAAAATCAATTTTGGTTACCGGAGGATCAGGCTCAATTGGTGAATCAATTACAAAAAAAGCACTTTCAGAGAATGCACGATTAATTCGTATATTTAGTAATGATGAAAATGGATTATATGAAATGGAATCGACTTATGGAAAAAATAAAAATATTGAATTTATCATAGGCGATATTCAAAATGAAGAAACAGTTTCAGAAATTGTTAAAGGAATTGATATTGTTTTTCATGCAGCAGCTTTGAAACATGTAGATAGATGTGAATTAAATCCATTAGAAGCAATAAATGTGAATATCATTGGAACTAAAAATATTGCAAAATCTGCATTAAATGAAAATGTAAAAAAATTAATTTTAATTAGTACAGATAAGGCAGTAAATCCAATTGGTGTTATGGGTGCAACAAAACTATTAGGAGAAAAATTACTTTCTGCAAAATCTCCTCAAAATAAATCAACAATATTTGCATCAGTTCGTTTTGGAAATGTTTTTCAAAGCAGAGGTTCAATTTTGCCTAGAATTGAGAAACAAATCAAAAATGGTGGTCCAATCACATTAACTGATCCTAGAATGAAGCGATTTTTTATGACTAAAGACGATGCTGTAAATCTAATTATTTCAGCTACTGAACTTGCAAAAGGTGGTGAAACATTTGTACTTAAAATGCCACTAGTACGTCTTGAAGATCTATTTGAATCTATGAAGGAAATTTTATCTTTAAAATATGGTTATAAAACATCTGAAATTCAAACTAAAATTATTGGTTCTAGACCTGGAGAAAAATTAATTGAATATTTACTTACCAGTTTCGAAATGGAGCATGTCCTTGAAACAAGAGATTTTTTTATTATTCCAAGATTAAATGAGCCTGTAAATTCA
>CABXQD010000017.1 GCA_902514275.1 uncultured marine group I thaumarchaeote
TCTTTTTTTACTATCTGCTTCTTCAAATGCATAAACTGGTTTGTTTTTTACCATTCAGAAATTTGTAAATTATTTGGCTTTTTAAACTAATGCCTTTGCAAATTCTGAAATTATTTTATTCCAATTTTTTGCCTTAATTATTCCACTTGCTACTAGGATCCCTTTTGATCCTAATTCTAATGATTTTGCAACATCCTCTCCTGAAACAATACCTGCTCCGCAAAGTAGTTTTGTTTTATTTTTTGAATCATTTACAATTTTTGCTGCCTTTTGAATTAGATCTGGCTTTTCTGTAGATATTGCCTTTCCTGAACCAATTAATTCTGGTGGCTCTATTGCAATAAAATCTGGATTAATTTTTAGATATTTTTTAACTTCTGCTACATCTTTGACACAAACTATTGATATCATTTTTAATTCTTTTAATTTAACAACTAGTTTTTCAATTTCCTTACTTGAAATTCTATGTTCGCTGTGGTTGATTAGTGAACCTTTTACTTTGGATTTTTTTAATAATTCTGGAATTATATATCCTGTAGTACTTCCAATTTTTGAATCATCTATGTGTTGAGCTAAAATTGGAATTGAACTATTTGCAACTAATCCAATAAGATGTTGTGGTGGCGAAATTGCAATTTTTATCTTATATTTTTTTGAAACTTGTTCTGCAATTTTTATGAATTTTTTAATTTTGTCTCCTGATATTTCTTCATAGTTTTTACAATTAATAATAAACATCTTCTACTAAATTTTTTTATATTGTATTTAATTCTTGGTTGAATTCATTAAACTTTCACTGTATTTTGGTACTTTCTTTTCATTGCTGAAACAATAATCATTAAAATCAGCCCTGCTGTGTTTGTGCCTATGATGAATACGTCTGATACAATTGTTCCATAAATTAGCCACAATATTGATCCAGCTGCAATAAACATCATTAAAAATTTAGAAATATCTTTCATACTCTTAGTTTTGTACCCTTTGTAGATTTGTTCCACCCATCCTGTAAGAATTAAAATCCCTGCTGATACCCCTAGAATTGTTAGTAGTAATCCATCAACTTCCATGTTTACTTAACTCCAAAAAAATTCATCTAATCCTGTTTGTTTTGGTTTTCCTAAAATTGTATCAAAATCTAAATCCATTGATGATGTAATTTGTTCTAGTGTAGATTCTAAGAATTCCATGTATTTTTTAGAATCTATTTCTTCTTTTTTTGCTAATTCTACGGGTTTAACTCCTGGTTTGTTTAGTATTTTGATGAATGAAATTTTGTCTCCTTTTTTTATTTCTCTTATTCCTTCTAATTGTTTAGCTGCTCTGATATGTTGCGGTATTGTTTTTGTATATTCTGATGGAGCTTTGCTTAACATTACATTAAATGTTAAATCTTCTAAAGGAATTTCTTTTGATTCTACTTTTTTACCGCATATTGCAATTTTTTCAGAAATCTCTTTTTTTGCCTTTACGAAATCTTCCATTGTTTGAACTACTGATAAAACATCTAGTAAATCAAAGAATAATTTTTTAATGAATGCTGGGGTGTGGGATTTTTTCCCTGTTAATCCTTTTACATCAACTTTTCCTGAATTTGTTACTCCCAAGTAATTTTTCTTTCTATTGCTTAACACACAATATCTGTATGTTTTGTCAATTTCTAAATCAACTCCATGATCACTTTTAGCTTGCTCGATTAGTTTTTGAATTTGTTCCTCTGTTGGATTTTTAATAAACAGTGAATCTGTATCTCCATACAACACTTCAATTCCTGTACCTTCACATTTTTTGATTGTCTCTAAAATTGTGTATCTACCAACTGCAGTTGTTGCTTCTGCTGCAGGCAGAAAATATAGTGGAAATATTTCTGCGCCCATTACACCATAGCTTGCATTCAAAATTACTTTGAGTGCTTGACTGACTACTGTGTATTGTTGTCTTTGTTCATCCGTTAACGTCTCTTTTTTTGAGAGACTTTTGTAATAATTTACTCGTAAATCCCTTAATGATCCTATGATTAATGCTGTTAATCCATTTTTTTTAGAACATGTCCAATGATTTGTTTGTGGAATTGTATTTTTTTTGCATTCTTCATGCGGACATCTAACTGTTTCATAAGATAGATTTCTAACTTTAATTATACTTGGATATAGACTTGCAAAATCCATTACAACAACTTTGAAATGAATTCCTTCTTTTGGTTCAACTACTAAACCTCCTCGATATTTTTTGTCTTTAATCACTGCATCAGACATTACTCCTTCTGTTCTTTTTTGTAATTCTTCTCTTTTTGGAATGAGTGAATTTCTTTTTCTGTGTTCATAATACAGTAAACTTCTAATCCATTGAGAAACTCCCATTCTTGCAATATCATCAATTGGCATTCTTCCAATTCTTGCAATGATTACAAGTAAGTTCATCAATAGGTCACTGTTGAAACTTGTAAGTTCGTAAGTTAGTTGTGCATCATTGTAACAGTAATTTGCAGTTTGGTAAAGTGATAATTTATCAAAATCTAGACCATAATCTATTTTTTCTTTTCCTAACAGTGCCTTTGATACACTGTTTAACGAAAAATCTGTATATGATTGACTGAATGCATAGATTTGAAATGAACGATTTGATAATGTTCTATACAAATCAATGTGAACTCCGTGCTTTAGAGTTGCTGAATCTCTCATCATGTATAATGGGTTGTTCTCATTTACAATCCCTAATCTTTCTGCTCTGTTGTACAAGTATGGTAAATCAAATTCATCTCCATTGTATGTGACTACGAACGGAAATTCTTCAATTATTTTGAATGCATCTGCAATCATTTCTTTTTCTTTATCTAAATCGTAAAATGTAACCTTGATATTTTCATTTAATTCGTTATTTCCTTGCTCTGTTCCTTCTGTTCTGAGCACAAAAATTTGATCAAAATCATCTGTTCCTTTGAGTCCTATTGCAGTAACTCTTTTTTCAGCAATTTTTGGATCTGGGAATCTCCCTGGATCAAACTCTACTTCTATGTCTACGCTGAGTCTTTTTATTTTTGGAATTGGCTGGTTAAGTAAATCTGCCCACTCTGAAATAAATTCTTTAAACTCTTCAGCATCTATCATGCTTTTACTATCTACTTTATCCCACAACAAACTTTTTAGTGCAAGTTTTACCTCATCTGAAATTTCCATGTTGTGTGGTTTGAGTAAACCTTTTGTTATTTCATAATATTTTCCAACAACTAGTTGTCTATCGTACAAATATGTTTCATAATATTTAATGTCGGATTCCCATGTTTCAATTTGATTTCTGATACTTTCTCCATAGTTTCCTCCAATTGAAAGTGGATTGTCTACTGTTATTTTGGACATCTCAATTTCTTTATCTTGAATTAAATCATGTTTTTTGATTGTTTTAATTTCTAAAACATCATCTCTTTCTTGTAAGAAATCTAATTCATCTGGAGATAATTTTGAATAACAATATGGTTTGTGTCCAATTTCATCTTTCCATAAAAATAATTTTTGCTCTGTTGGTTCATAGAATTTTAGAACAGCTGATTTGCTCATTCCATCATATGTTGCTGAAACTAACATGGCTGGAAGCATAGTTTCTATTTTTTCTACTTGTGCTACTTTTACCTGCATTTAATCACTCATTTTCTTCATATTTACTTACTAGTTCTTTGGCCCATTTTTCCATTTTTGCTTTTTCTAAATGTACTATTTCTACACCAGCTTCATCTAACAAATCATAATCTGTTTCAGGATATTTATCTAAACAAACAAATTTTTTGATTCCAATTGTTATTGCCATTTTAGTACATTCTAGGCACGGAACAAATGTTGTATACAAAATAGCGCCCTTAACTCCTGCTTCTATTCCTAAAATTGCACAATGCATTATTGCATTGGCCTCTGCATGATTGCATAAACAACGATCTAGTGATGCTCCTGATTCTACTTTTCCTTCCATTCTAAGTTGACATCTTTTACATCCTCCTTCAAAACAATTTTTGATTCCTGGTGGAGTTCCATTATATCCTGTTGCTAATTGTCTGTGATCTCTTACAATTACTGCACCTACTTGCCTTGTTATACAATTTGAACGTAATTTTGCTAATTCTGCTTGTAGCATAAAATATTCGTCCCAATTTGGTCTATCAAATGAATTACTCATGTCAATTATGTCTAAATGTTCCATATATGGATCTCGTTAATGCAATTTTTATTTGCGATCAATAATAATTTTGGAACATGTGTGAAATTCCCTACCCTTTAAATTCAAATTAAAATATCAAATATTGAAATGAATTTTAATGCTTTTTTCATAATTACAATGGTTTCAATTTTTGCTTTTACTGCAATTGGACAAACTGCTTTTGGATATGGCGGTCCCCCTGAAAATAATAGTGCTAATAATTTTACTGTAGATATTAGTACCAATCAAGAATCTTATGTAATTGGTGAATCTGTAATTTTTACTGGTTCAGTAAACAAGTATGATGAAGACCGTTCTTTGAGAATTACTGTCTTTGATTCTAGTAAAAATTTGATTATAACTAAAAAAACACCTGTTGACACTTATGGTGAATTCACTTATACTGTACAATTAAATGAAAAATTTTCTGATGGAAAATATGTTGTAAAGTCACAATATGGTAATTCTAAATCTACAGTAAACACATCTTCTTTTCTAATTATTGTTGGAAATATACCTGTAATGGAATCAGGTATCTCTGAAATTCCTGTTTGGATTAAAAACAATGCAGGCTGGTGGGCAGATGGTTCCATAGATGACAATGCATTTGTTCAAGGAATTCAATTTCTAGTTAAAGAAGGATTTATGAAAATTCCTGTAACTGAACAAGGTTCTGGAACTGGAAGTAATGAAATTCCTGTTTGGATTAAAAACAATGCAGGCTGGTGGGCAGATGGTTCCATAGATGACAATGCATTTGTTCAAGGAATTCAATTTCTAGTTAAAGAAGGATTTATGAAAATTACTAACTAGTTTAGACTCTTCTACTTTTTTTTGCTAGTTTTTTTCTAATTTTCATACCTATCCCAAATGATATGATCATTCCAGTTATTGAAAGTATTGTCAGTGAATTAATGTCAATTGTAGATGATGTTTCAGAAATTAAAGGAACAAATATTGAAAATGTAAACATGATTCCACTAAGATAACTAATGTTTTTTAGAATTGGTAATTTACATGGAATCGGCATATGCAATTTACCCCATTGACTATCATTTAATTTGTCTTTCTGATTCTTGTTCTATCTCTATATACCAAAATTTTATTTTATGTTTTTGTTTTTTAGATAAAAAATGTTTTGGGGGTATAATACATAAAAGAAATAATATTTTTTAATGACTTGGAAAACTTCGTTACTGATTTTATTTGCAACAGTAATGGTTGCTTTCGTACCTCTATCTGCATATGCTGCAGTTGACGATGGTAATTTGAGAAAAATTACTTCTGATGGGCAATATGATATTGGAATGAGTTGGCAACCAGCCGGATCTCTTGAACCTGGAATTGACTATCTCTTTAATTTTGAGATACGTGAAGGTATGAGCCAGAAACCTATAGATGATGCATCATTTAATTTTGATATTGTAAAAGATGGAATAATTACTGATAGTACATCATTTACATCTGGAACAATTACTAAAACAATTTCTTTTGAGGAATCTGGTATTGTTAATTTAATGTTGACTGATGTTAACTCATCTACTCAACAAGTTGATTTTACAATGCCTATAGGTACTGAAACAAAAACAACAGATGGAATATCTTTTGCTAAAAAGAATTACAATACTGAACCTAGAATTTATTTCTGTGGTAATTCAAAAGATCTAAAAACATGTTTGGATAAAGAAATTATTGGTGATGCTCCTTGGTTTGGTAAAGTTACCATTATGATTTATGCTCCTGGTTGGAATGAAGATTCTGATAAAAGAGATAGAATTGGAGCTACTACTGAATCTGCACTAACAATTACTTCACGTGGTGATGGCAATACAAATGCTGAATTAGGTGTATGTAATGATAGTGACTCTGAAGGATTAATTGAAACTTCACCTGACTCTGGTGTCTTTTATGGACGTCTAAAATTAAGTGGTATGGATCATGATATGAACAATGATGGAAGTCTAAATACCGATCTTGGTGGAACAAAATGTAAAAATTCTCCTTTTGATGAATATGCAAAAATTGAAACTGGTAGAGATGGTGCAGTTACTGTTAACTGGGAATACAATCCTGAAAATAATTTAACTGTTAGTAAAACTCTAACCTATGGTTGGGATATAGCTACAATTGAATTCTTAGAAGATGAATACCCAGCTAACGGCGTTGTGGAATTCAAATTTAAAGATAAGGACATGGGTGACATTCCTAAAGATAAAGCTGATTTGAATTTTAGAGTTTGGTCAGATAGTGATTTGGCTGGAATCTTAGTTGAAGCAACTCAGGATGGTAATTGGAAATCAAAAAAACCATATCACTTTAACATACAAAGTCACGATGAATCAAATGGTGATAATTTGTATGCTCTAGAAGGTGATACCCTCTATGTTGAATATGTTGATACAACATTACCTGCAATTGGTCCAAATGGTGAACAATGGTCTAAAACTGACACACTTGATATCATTGGTACAACATCTGTAACTACTGGATACCCATATGTAACACTACGTTAACAATGGCTTTCCTAGAATCAGTAACAAAAAAACACAAATAGAAAATTTTCATAATTTTTCTACCTTATTGGTAGATTATTTTTTTTATAAAACTTGTCTGAAATTGATTTATATTTTTTGAACTCTCATTATGAATGATGAAAACTGAAAAAGATATCGAAGATTTTCGAAAGGATATTGAACAAAGACTGATTGATGTTTCAAAATTACCTGATCCTGATGGAGCTATGAAATATTATCAAGGTGCACTTCGTACTCTTGAATGGGTAATTACTGGGCAGGATATCTGAGTATTATTTTTGAGTAATTCTTAGTGCTATACCAATTATTAGAAAAATGACCATAAAGTATGATGTCATTACTGTCCATTGTGTAATTGTATTTGCCTGTAAATCATTCATCAATAAAATTGAAAATACTGCAGCACAAATTACTCCAATTACTAACATGATATTTCTAATGATGTTTTTTTTATTTACGATGCTCATGGTGTTTATCTCAATTTAAATTATTTATTCCAACGTAATTTTTAATTTACACCACTACGTCTTTTGATTTCTGGTGTTTTTTCTGTTGTAACATCTTTTTGAAAGTTTTCTAATTTTGATTTATTTTCTTTTATTTCTTCTTCTGTCCATTCTCTAACAAATTCATCTTTAATATCCACAAAATTTTTACATTTTTCACAAAGCCATAGTGCATCTCTTTGTTCTGGAAATGCAATGGGGAATCTTCTTCCATTACATTCTTTACATAATAATGGCATAATTTTGTGTATTTCTACTTCTATTTGTATCACGTTATTTTGTATACTATTCCTAGTTAAATCAAAAACTTAATGAATTCAATTATGATTTAAAAAATATGGTTAATGTTTGGAGTAAATACACTGATTCAGTATTTTCTGGTAAAAGCATGATTCTTCTTGTTATTGGTGGATTAGTTGCTGGTGGAATTTTAGCTATTCTAAAATAATTATTTATTTTATTTTTTTAACTTGTAAGAATTAGTAAGATTGCTCCCACTACTATTATTGTAATCCCTATTATGAGACCTTTAGAAATCATAACAATTTTTTAAATTATTAATTATCTAAATCTATCTTGCAAAAATTATGGTGATTGTACATATTTTTATGCCTATTTTCCCCCTGAATTAATTATTGATCTATTCATAGTATTTTTCACACAGAAAACATAAAATTCCTAAATTCTAATTTTTCTTTATACTTTGATTGAATACATTGACAAAAAATACATACAAAAAAACTCTGTTGAAAAACGAGATTATCAAATTAACCTTGCTACTCAGGCAGTAAATGAAAATTGTATTGTTGTTTTGCCCACGGGTTTAGGAAAAACTACTATTGCTTTACATGTAATTTCACATTATTTATCAAAACAGTCTGGAGGGATTTTATTTTTGGCACCTACAAGAGTTTTAGTCAATCAACATTTTGATTTTTTGAAAAAAAACTTGACATTTGAAGATGTTGTATTGATAACAGGTGAAGACTCTGTTGAAAAACGAACTGACCTTTGGAACCGTAGAATAATTTGTGCAACTCCTGAAGTAGCTAGAAATGATATGAATCATAATGTTGTAAAATCAAACCAATTTGATTTAGTCATATTTGATGAAGTACATAGAACTACTGGTGATTATGCTTATTCCAGTATAGCTGAACATTTTGAAAACTCATCTACTCGTCTTTTGGGAATGACTGCAACTTTGCCTAGTGAGCAAGAAAAAGCAACTGAAATTCTAACAAGATTAAAAATTTCAACTGTAGCTGAAAGAACTGAAAATAGTCCTGACGTAAAACCATACATACAAGAAACTAATACTGAATGGATTAATGTTGAACTTCCCCCAGAACTAAAAACTATTCAAAAATTATTAAAATCTGCCTTGGATGAAAGATATGATTTACTTCAAAAAAATGGTTTACCTTTGAATAATCAACAATCTCTATCGTCGTTACTAAGATTACGACCATTTGTATTATCTAAAAGTAGAAAGTCTGCAAAACCACTATTTTCTGGAATTAGAATTCATTATGCTCTAAATATTTTAGAAGCTCATGGTGTCACTCCTTTTTTACAATTTTGTAAACGGGCACAAGCCAAAAAAGGTGTGGGAGTAAAGGACCTCTTTGAAGTTGATCCTAACTTTACTCAGGCACTATCTCTTGCAAAACAAGCACAGTCTAATGGAATAGAACATTCAAAAATTCCTAAACTAAAAGAGATTCTGAAATCTGTTCCTGGCAAGGCTTTGATCTTTACTAGTTATCGGGACTCTGTAGATATGATTCATTCTCAATTAGTTAAAATGGGAATTCCTACTGGAATTTTAATTGGAAAAGCTGGTGACACTGGTTTAAAACAAAAAAAACAGATTGAGGTTGTACAAAAATTTAGAGATGGTGAATTTCAAGTTTTAGTTGCTACACGTGTTGGTGAGGAAGGTTTGGATATTGCTGAAGTTAATCAAGTAATTTTTTATGACAACGTACCAAGTTCAATTAGATTTATTCAAAGACGAGGAAGAACTGGAAGAAAAGATACTGGAAAGTTGGTTGTATTAATTGCCAAAAATACTATAGATGAAACATATTATTGGATTGGAAAAAGAAAAATGACTTCTGCTAAATCTATGGGTTCAAAAATGACTAAAGTACTGGAAAAAAATAAAGATCCTGCTGCAAAAACAGGACTTGATGCTTTTCTTTAATTGTTAAATTGTTTCAATATTTTTTCCAAAGTTTCATGTTTTTTTTGTATGATTTTATTTTTCATACCTGACTCTAAATGGTGGATACTGCTATTTTTTGAAATTAACAAATTTTCCAATCTAATGTCAAATTGATTCTCTAAAAATTTTTTCAAACCTTCTGCTCCTCCTTCTAATTCTAAATTTTCCAATCCATCCATTGCTAAATTGTTGATTGATTTTTCTAAATATTGTAAAATATCATTTAATGCTTTTTGAGTTAGAACTGTCATTTGATAATTTCTATTATCCTAATCTTTTGATGATGTGGTAGCCAAATTCTGTTTTTACTGGTAGTGAGACCTCTCCGATTTGTAATCTAAATGCAACATCTTCAAACTCTTTTACCATTTGTCCTTTTGTAAAATATCCAAGATCCCCTTCTTTTTTACTACTTGGACATGTTGAAATTTCTTTTGCAGCTGCACCAAATTTTTTACCTTGTTTAATTTCTTCTAGTATTTCTAATGCTTGGCTTTGTTTTTCAACTAGAATATGTGCGCATTTTACTTTATTTGACAATATGTCTCTGAAATTATTTTTACTCTTAATTGTTTCGTTATTACATTTTAATTTTAATTATGATCTTTCTAATATTTCCTAAAATAAGTAAATATTCAGAAGATTGATTAACCTCGTTTTCAAATTAACGATAATTATGGTTGATTACCGTGTACATGTAACAATAGAAAATAAACCTGGAATTAGTGATCCCGAAGGAAAAACAATTTTGAATGATTTGGTTTTAAAGGGTACTCATGAAAATGTTACTCAAATTAATACTGCAAAAATGTTAAAGTTTTTAATTTCTGAACAGGATAAAGATACTGCACAATCAAAAGTCCAAGAAATTTGTGATGAATTACGTATTTACAATCCTATGGTTAGTGTGGTAACAATAGATGTCTTTGATGCTTAATTTACTTCAATATTTTCTATAGTTGAATTAATCAGAATTTTACTTCTTAGAAATTCTGTTAAATCTGTTTGAGTGATAACTCCTACTAGATGTTCATCTTCTAACACTACTAAACGTCTGATGTTATTGTTTAACATTTTTTGAACTGCTGATTCTATGGATGCATTTGGCTCTACCCACTTGAATTTTTTTGACATTATTGATTCTAGTTGTATTTGAGATGATTCTTTATTTTCTGCCACAACTTTTCTTACGATGTCTCTTTCTGAAACAATTCCTATAGGTTTGGAATCTTTTACTACTACTAGAAAACTAATGTCTCTATCTTTTAGAATTGTTGATGCATGTTGTGCTGTTTTTTCAAGTTCTATGGTAATAACATTTTTTTGCATAATGTCTCTGGCTTTTGACATAGCGATCAACTTACCCATTCACATAAAAATTGTATCTGACTGGGCTCAAATTAAATAACTCTGAATCTATGAATAATTGTGAATGTTGGAGTTGTAGTTTTTCCTGGTAGTAATTGTGATCGTGATATGTTTCATGTACTATCTGATGTTTTCAATCTCAATGCTCAATATTGTTGGCATGATAAACCACTACCAGAAAATCTAGATGCTGTTGTTTTACCTGGTGGGTTCTCATATGGGGATCGATTAAGAGCTGGAATAATAGCTGCCCATAGTCCCATTATTCAAGATGTCAAAAAAATTGCAGAAAAAGGAATTCCTATTTTGGGTGTATGTAATGGATTTCAAATTCTTGTAGAATCTGGATTACTTCCTGGTGTATTGTTAAAAAATGAATCTCTTAATTTTATGTGTGAATGGACTAATCTAACTGTTGAAAATAATAGTACTCCATTTACAAATCAATTTGAATTAAATCAAAAAATTCCTATTCCTATTGCAAATGGTGAAGGTCGCTATTATGTTGATGATGAAACTTTAAAAAAACTTGAAAGAAAAAATCAAATTGTTTTCAAATATGATCAAGTTGTGAATGGTTCTTCTAATCAAATTGCCGGTGTATGTAATGAAGATGGAAATGTTGTTGGTATGATGCCTCATCCTGAAAGAGCAGTTGAATCTGAAATTAATCCTCAAGATAATAAACCATCTTCATTAATTTTTGAATCTCTACTAAAAAAAGTGGGTATTGAAAATTGAGCTTAGAATCTCATGAACTAGAGGATCTCAAAACAAAAATCGGTCGAGATCCTACTTCCACTGAATTACAAATTGTTGCAGCAGAATGGTCTGAACATTGTTCTTACAAATCATCTAAAAAACATCTCAAAATGTTACCTATGGATGGTCCACTTGTAATTAATGAAAAAGGATATGATTCTGGAGTTTTAGATGTTGGAGATGGCTATG
>CABXQD010000018.1 GCA_902514275.1 uncultured marine group I thaumarchaeote
TTAGTTCGTTTTTCAATTTCTTTTAGAACTTTTGCAGCATTCTGATGACTTGTACTAATTGTGCTACGAAGTGAAGGTTTTGATTTAGTTTGTTTTTTAATGTGTGTTGTAATTTTGGATTTAATATCATCAAAAGTAGTAACCTCACCAGTAATTTTTTTCAAGGTTTTTTGTCTACTTTTTATTTCAGAAATTAATTCTTGAATATGATCATTTAATGAGCGTAATCTAGCCTCAGCATTTTGCTTTTCTTCAGGAGTTTCAGCAAATTCAATTTCTTGTTCAGTTTGATCAATAACTTCTTTTTCACTATTAATTCGCTCTTCAGCAGTAGTTACTAATCTTTGAATACTTTCAACTTGTGCATTTTTTCGAGTAAGATTTTCTGAAACATCTGAAACATCCTCTTTTTCAGATTCAATTTGTTTGATCATTTTTTGTAAACCTGTTGCAGAACGTTTTTCTGCAGATTGAAGTTGTTTAAGTTGATTCTCTGCATTTAATTTTAATTTTGTTGCTTCTTTCTTCTTTTGTCGTAATTCAATAACTGTTTTTTCTAAGGATGTCAATAGTGTTCTAAAATAAAGGAGTCGATTAAGTTGTTAATATGATCATGATTTGACTTTTCGGTAAAGAAAATTAACCAATATTGATCGCCAAAAATCTTATTTTAAAAAATATTAGTGATAATATTTTAGTAAAACTATGGATTTCCATCCAAAAGATCTACCAATATCAAAAGTATATGATCTAAAAAATGAAAATGATGCAATGCAAGCAGTTGAAGATATGGTAAATTTAGGATTTAAAGAAAAAAAAGAAGGTTTCAAAGTTTTAATGCCAAAAGAAACTAAAATTGCTAAAAGAATAGGGTATACGATTACAACAGGAGTAACAAAAGGACTTAGAGACAAAAATGAAACAAGAGATGTAAAATATTGGACATATCATCATGATGATGAGCATTTTGCAATTGTATTGATAGATAATTCAGTATTAACTGAATTAGGATTTTGATTTATCAAAAATTTGATATAATTTTGTTCTATTTGCCATGACACCTGCAAGCATTACTCCAATTACAGTTCCACCAATGACATCCATTGGAAAATGTTGTAAAACGTATAATCTACTTAAAGAAATCATTGCAGGGTAAATAAATATCAAATATGCACCACGAGGGAATCTCTCAGATAGAGCATAACCCAATATTATTGCAAATATCATTGATCTAGCTGCATGTCCAGAAGGGTATGATGCATCATATCCACCTTCACAAAACAATGCAAATGTATCATGACTAATTTGAACAGGGAATTCAACTCCAATGTATTCAAAATCAGGTCTATCTCTATCAACACCACATTTGATGTATCCTGTAAGAAGTGTAGAAATAACAATTAAAATCAAAAGAGTAATTCCAACTCTACGAGTTTTTGGAATTAGTAATACAATAATTGCAAAGACCATCATGTTAAAAACATCTCCACTCTCAGTAACATATTGCATGAAAATATCAAGAGTAGGATTTCCAACATTTTCGGAAATGAAAAGAATTATGCTTTGATCAAAATCATCAGTTATTTCAGATAAGACAAAAGCTGTTAAGATAAGAAATAAAGCTGTCAATAAGACAAACGAACGAGAACGAATATCAAATAGCCAATTTTGCAATTAATTAAACCTCAAGAATACATGTTTTAATTTTTATTAATACATAACTTTCAAAAAGATAAGGCATAAGTTACAAACAAAATCCATAAAGTAATTGTGATCGGCTCAAAGATTTTAACCAAGTGCATAATAGAAAAGTTGTGAAGGTACTCACATTAGATGACTTTGATCTAAATGGTAAGACAGTATTTGTGAGAATGGATATGAATTGTCCAATCGATCCAGAAACAGGCGAAATTTTAGGCAATAAAAGAATCGAAGAAGCCATTGAAACATTAGAATCCCTAAAAGATGCCAAAGTAGTGATAGCATCTCATCAAGGAAGAGTAGGAAATAATGAATATACAGGGATGAACAAACATGCAGAAGTTCTCGAAAAATTAATGGGTAGAAAAATAAAATATGTAGAGGATACTATTGGAGAAGCAGCACAAAATGCAATTAAAAATTTAGAAGATGGAGAAATATTACTTTTAGATAATCTCAGATTATGCGCTGAAGAAAATTACGAATTTACACCAGAAAACGCTGGAAAAACAATCATGGTTTCAAGATTATCAAAGCTATTTGATCTTTGTGTCTTAGATTCATTTCCAAGTGCACATAGGTCACATCCATCTATTGTTGGATTTGCACAAGTGTTACCAGTATGTGCAGGAAGAATAGTTGAAAGAGAGGTAAGAAATCTAGATGAAATAATGACAGTGGCCAAAGCACCACATGTTATTATTTTAGGAGGGTCCAAAGTACCAGACAGATTAGAAGCCATTAAATTATTAATTCAAAATGGGCGTGCAGACCACGTTTTACTTACAGGATTAATTGGAAATGTGTTTATGCGTGCTCAAGCCAGAATTAAATCACCTTTAGGAATTAAAAATGAAGACGTAGTAGTGGCCAAAGCACATTCGTTAATTGGAGATTATCCAGATGTTTTTGCAACTCCTGTAGATATTGCAATTGACAAAGATGGTGAAAGAGTAGAAATGGATGTTAGAGAAATTGGTAAAGGAGATAAAATTTTTGATCTAGGTCCCAAAACAATAGAATATTATTCAAAATTAATTTCAGGTGCAGGAACAGTATTCATCAGTGGGCCTGCAGGGTTTTTTGAAAAAGAGAATTTCAAATATGGTACAAAAGAAATGTTAACAGCAGTTTCAAATTCAATGGCAACAACAATTGTTAGTGGAGGCCATCTAACAACAGCATTAAAACAACAAGGACTAGCAGATAAAATTAATCACATCAGTACTGCAGGAGGAGCATTAGTTCTATATCTTACTGGAGAGAAGCTTCCAATGATAAAAGCATTAGAAGATGCGGCAATAAAATACAGATCTAAATAGTAGATTTACAAGAAGAACTAGGACAAAGTCTTTCTTCAGAAGTTCCAAGAAAAATATCATTATTACAAGCATTACAATGAAATTTTTCAACTGGATCAAATAATTTTAAAAATATGGTGGTAAAATTTTGTGCAATATTTCTCACTAAGCCAGAATCACAAAGATCATGAAATAAAGATTCAGTATCATCAATTATCCAAGAAGGGTCAATATCACCTTCAGATTTTAAAAGTTCAAAAATTTCATCATTAGTAAATTTTGTATCCACATCATTGAATTTTTCAAAAATTATTTTTCTGATTTGTAATTCAATAGGGGTTGATGGAATAAAATCACTCATACTAATACAGATTCTCAGCCTCAGTTTTTAGCTTATCTATACTATCAGTATTTTCTAGGTGTGAACCAAGGTATGTGTATAGTGCAGATTTGAGAACCTTTAATGATAATAATGCGCATTTAATTCTCACAGCTTGTAAATGTTCAAGACCCAATTCACTCAAAACATCATTTTTTTCAATTTTCCGAACATCATCAAGGGATTTTCCTTTAGTAAGTTCAGTTAAAACCGAAGAACAAGCCATACAAATTGCACACCCTTTTCCATGAAATTTAATATCAGATACTTTCTGATCATCAATTTTCATATCAATGTCAATGCTATCACCACACAAAGGATTAGAATCATGAAAAGTGACATCATGATCTTTAATTTCGCCATAATTAATGGGATTTCTAGAATAGTCAACTATCATTTCATGATAGATATCGGCTCCACCGCTCATAACTTGAACACCTTGGCCACAGTATTTAATGAATCGATTAATGCATCAACATCTTTTTTTGTATTATAAATATAGAAACTAGCTCTTGATGTTGCGGCAACATCCAAACGTTCCATCAACACTTGAGCACAATGATGTCCAGAACGAAGTGCAATACCTTCTTCGTCAATTATCTGAGCAACATCATGTGGATGCACATCTGCAAAATTAAATGAAATCACTCCTCCACGTTTTGTAATATCTTTTGTACCATAAATTTGAAGTCCAGGTACTTTTGCAAATTCTTCCATCGCATATTTTGTTAATTCAATTTCATGTTGTCTTACATTATCCATTCCAATTTTTGTAAGATAATCAATTGCAGCACCAAATCCTATAACATCTGCAATATTTGGAGTTCCTGCTTCAAATTTGTAAGGTAAATCGTTCCAAGTAGTTTCATATTTGTGAACTTCTCTAATCATGTCACCACCACCATGAAATGGACTCATTGTTTGTAATACAGATTTTCTAACCCATAAAACACCAATTCCAGTTGGAGCCAACATTTTATGTCCAGAGAATGCAAAGAAATCACAACCCAAAGTATCAAGATCAACTTTCATATGAGGTACTGCTTGTGCACCATCAATCAAAGTAGGAACACCTGCTGCCTTACATTTTGCAATAATTTTTTCAGCATCAGTAATTGTTCCAAGAACATTAGACATTAAACTAAATGTTACAAGTTTTACTTTTCCAGTTGCAAGATATTTATCAAGATCATCTAAATTCAATTCTCCATTATCATTCATTCCAATGTATTCTAGTTTTGCACGTTTTTCTTGTGTAAGTAATTGCCATGGAACAATATTACTATGATGTTCATATTCAGTAGTTACAATAATGTCACCTTCATTTATGTGAGGTCTTCCCCAGGCATATGCAACTAAATTAATTGCTTCAGTGGTACCACGAACAAAAATAAGTTCTTGTCGATTTTTAACATTTACAAAATTTGCAATTTTATCTCTTGCAGTTTCATATGCTTCAGTTGATTCTTCAGCAAGAGCATAAACTGCACGATGAATATTTGCATTATGATTTCTATAATAATCAGTAATAGCATCAATTACTTGATTAGGTTTTTGAGTTGTTGATGCATTATCTAAGTAAACTAGTGGTTTGTTATCTCTAACAGTTCGTGTCAATATAGGAAAGTCTTTTCTAATATTTTCAAAAGAGGATTCAGTACTTTGCAATTTTTAAACCTCCACAAAAATTTCGTTATTATCAATTTTAACTGGATATACTTTAAGAGCAGTTTCAGCAGGAAGATTGTTTGGTTTACCAGTAACTAAATTAAAAACAGAAAGATGTAATGGACATCTAACACCTTCTTCGCTAAGAAATCCAGTAGAAAGGTCTGCATCAGCATGTGTACAAATTAGGTCAGTTGCATGAATGGTACCATCAATATTTGCTATCAATAATTTTCTACCATCTTTAACAAATCCAAAAAGCTCACCTTTCTTGACTTGATCTAAATTGCATGCATTAATCCATTCAGACAAAAAAATCACCTATACTTGTAGTGTTGTTCGATTTCAGAATTTTCATCATAACGAGTTTCTTCAATTTCAACAAACTTTGCTAGTTCCTCATCTGTATTTATACTGAGTTCGCGATTATCCCATTTAGATTCAATTAGATACGCAATCCAGGCTCTTACTTGAAAAGACATCTTTCTTGAAAGAGGTTCTAAGAAACCTTCAACAATAGTTCTTTCAGCTTCTTCATGAGTTAAACATCTAGTTTTTAGATAGAAAATTTGCTCTTCATCAATTTGTGCAACAGATGCAGAGTGAGTTGCTTTAACATCATTAGTAAATATCTCCAATCCAGGAATTGCATCAGATTTAGCATCTTTGTCTAAAAGAATTGAACGACCAGATAAGAAAGAATTAGATTTAGAAGCATTTTCTTTAATTCTAATCATCCCCTTGAAAAGAGATTTAGATTTATTTCTAAGAATTGATTTCTCAACTACACGTCCTTCAGTAGATGGACTTTCATGATTAACATTAGTTTGAATATCAAAGGATTGTTCATTATTTCCAAAAATTACTTCAGAATCATTTGAAGATGCACCAGTACCATTAAGAAAATATTCAATTTTGTATCTAGATAACATTGAACCAAATAATCCAGAATACCAATTTACTTTTGCATCTTGCCCTAAGTCAGTACGTTTAGTTGAAAAAGTAACAGCATTTTGATCTAGCATTTGTAAAGTAGTTACATCTAATTGAGCATTAGCACCAACATTAGTATTCATTAATTCAAGATATGCTTGTTGAGTTTGAATGTTTGGAGAGTATAATTCCTGAACAATTGTAGATTTACTACTTTCATCTGCAAAAATTATATTTCTAGATATTGTAGAATGTCCATCTTCAGATAAGCAAGTCAAAAAATGAATTGTTTTTTCTAAAACTAAATTACGTGGAATGTGTATGAATATACCAGAATTAAAAGCAGCATTATTCAAAGCAGTAAATCTATCATCTTTAGAATTTGATGCTTCTAATGCTTTTTTTACTAATTCAAAATTATTTTTAATTGCATCAGATATTGAAGAAATTACAAGTCCTTTAGATTTTAATTCATCAGGTAAATTGACTCTATGAATATTGGTTCCAATTTGAATAATACAAATTTCATTTTCTAGTTCTCCCAATCTTTTTTGCAGAAATGTAGGCACAGTTTCAGTAGTAGTTGTGGAGAGAGATACTTTTTCAGGATCCATTTTTTTGGCATCAGTGTATTTATTGTATAATGGAGAGGTTTCTATTGGAAGTTCATCATAAACAGATAATGAATTTTTTCTATAATTTTTTAGCCATTCAGGTTCATTTCTAGATGAAGAAATTTCATCAATATGAGCAGTGTTTAATTTTGAAAGGATTTCTTGAGACATGATTAATCAAATTTAGTACGATATATTATCCGACAGAATCATCCATTTCTAATTTAATGAGTCTGTTTAATTCAACTGCATATTCCATAGGTAGTTCTTTTGTAAACGGTTCCATGAATCCATTAACAATTAGAGATAATGCATCTTCTTCACTAAATCCTCTAGACATAAGATAGAAAATTTGATCATCTCCAATCTTTCCAACTGTAGCTTCGTGAGTAATTGTTGCATCTTCTTGATCAATTACCATGTATGGATATGTATCAGTTTTTGAAGTATCATCTAACAGTAAAGCATCACATCTAACAGTGGATTTTACATTTGTAGCACCTTTTGCAACATTTAACATTCCTCGATAAGTTGAACGTCCATCTGCTCTACTTACAGACTTAGATGTAACTTTTGAAGTAGTATTTGGTGCAAGATGCACCATTTTAGCGCCAGTATCTTGATGTTGACCTTTTCCTGCAAATGCAATAGAAAGTGTTTCACCATATGCTCTTTCGCCCATGAGATAAACTCCAGGATATTTCATGGTTAATTTACTTCCAATATTTCCATCAATCCATTCAACAGTTGCACCTTCATATGCATAAGCACGTTTTGTTACAAGATTGTAAACATCAGAACTCCAATTTTGAATTGTAGTATATCTTAATTTTGCATCTTTATGTGCAACTAATTCTACAACAGCAGAGTGAAGAGATTCAGATGAATATACAGGAGCAGTACAACCTTCAATATAATGGACTTCTGCACCCTCATCAACAATAATCAAAGTTCTTTCAAATTGACCAATGTTTTCAGCATTAATTCTAAAGTAAGCTTGTAAAGGCATGTCAATATGAACACCAGGTGGAACGTAGATGAATGAACCACCACTCCATACAGCGCTGTTTAATGCTGCAAACTTGTTATCCTCTGGAGGAATAATTTTACCAAAGTATTTTTTGAATAATTCAGGATGATCAATTAAAGCCTGATCAGTATCTAAAAACAAAACACCTTGTTTTGCTAAATCTTCCCTCAAACTATGATAAACAACTTCAGACTCATACTGTGCTCCAACACCAGCTAAAAATTTCTTTTCAGCTTCTGGAATTCCAAGTTTGTCAAAAGTTTTTTTAACGTTGTCTGGAACATCATCCCAATTCTTTTCTGTTTTATCAGATGCTTTGGCATAATAGTAAATATTTTGAAAATCAATAACACTAAGATCACCGCCCCAAGTTGGCATTGGTTTTTCCATAAAGACTTCATAAGAACGGATTCTAAAATCAAGCATCCATTGTGGTTCATTTTTCATTTTACTAATTTCAATTACAGTATTTTTAGAAAGTCCTTTCTTACTTAGATGAACATACATTTCTGTAGAATCTTTAAAATCATATTTTGTATAATCAATATCAATATTTTCTGTTGCCATGTCTGAAATAACCCCGTTATATTATAAATACATGAGGAAAAATAGGTAGAGCTAAATAGCTTGAGCTAAACTATAGTTAGATCATATTCAAAGTTGACTTCATTGCTTCAAAGGCACCTGCAACAGTATGAACTTCTGCAACAGTATTTTTGACTTTAAATTTTTTTAATTCATCAGAAGTAAAGGGGCCAATCGAAACAACAGATAATTTTGTAAGATTATCAAGTAAAATAACATCAGTATAATCTTTAGACATTATTTCAAAAAAACCTCTAACAGATGATGCACTGGTAAAGACCACACCGTCAATTTTATTTTGGGAAAATAATTCTCTAAAGCCATTCCATTGAGTTGTATCTCTAAATGCACAGACATCATACAAATGAATTTCTAAAACGTCAATTCCAATTTTTGAAAGCAATTCCTTTAGAAAAGGGGTAGATGCACCACTACGCGGAACAATAACTTTTTTTCCAACAGCATTAAGCTTTGTAAATTCTTCACCAACTCCAACTGAAGAATATATGGTGGGTTGATGATTTACTTTAATACCTTCAGCCTCCAGAGTTAGAGAGGTTTTAGGACCAACAGACATTACAGTAGTATTTGCAACTGCTAATTGCAATTTTTCAAGTTTTCCCAATTGTTTTGCAGTATCAAATAATAATTTGACAGCTTTTGAACTCATAAAAACAGAATAATCAGGATTGTATTTTTCGATAGATTCTAAAAATTCATCAACAATTTTTTCGCCCTTACTAACTAATTCAATTGTAGGTAGTGCAATAGGAGTTGCATCATTTTCTTCTGCAAGTGAAATAAATTCTGAAGCATCATCTTGTGATCTTGTAATTGCAATAGTTTTACCATTAAGCATTATTTCCACCCTATAACATCAGATAAATCAACTACATTACCAATAATGATATTTGTAGGTGGGATTATTTTATTTTCTTTAACTTTTTTTGCAATATTTGTAACATTACCTTTAATCATTTTTTGTTGAGGAGTTGTTCCATTTTGAATAACAGCAACAGGTGTTTTTTTATCCATTCCACCTGCTATCAATTGTTTACAAATTACATCAATTCTAGACAAACCCATCATAATTACAATAGTATCTACAGATTTTGCAAGATTTTTCCATTTAACAATCTCTTGTTTCTTTTCAGGATCCTCATGACCTGTTACAAAAACAACTGATGATGCATACTTTCTATGGGTTAAAGGAATTCCAGCATATGTTGCAGAACCAATTCCAGATGTAATTCCAGGTACAATTTCATATTTCACTTTATGATCTTTAAGAAATTCAGCTTCTTCACCGCCACGTCCAAAAATAATTGGATCACCACCCTTGAGTCTAACAACATGTTTTGTAGATTTAGCATATTCAACCATTAAATCATTAGTACCGTTTTGATGACTTGTGTCATCACCAACTGCACGGCCGACATAAACTTTTTTTGCAGATTTAGGAATCATAGAAATAATTTTTTTGCTGACCAATCTATCATACAAAACAACATCTGCCTTTTGGATTAATTCAACAGCCCTTAAAGTGATTAATTTGCTGTCTCCAGGACCTGCTCCAACAAGATATACTTTTCCAGTCATGTCTTATTCCATTCCTCCACTTTTTGTCTCCAATTTAATGCAAGATCATTGATTCCTTTACTACGCAATTCTTCGCCTACCTGTTTACCCAGTAGTTTGGGATTATTTTTATCTCCAGTTCGAGTTACTTCCAGAGATTGTTTACCATCAACTGAAAAAGCATATACTGTTAGGTTCATTTCATTTCCATAGGATTTTGCATAAGCACCTAAAGGAAATCTACATCCAGAATCAATAAAATCAGATAAAGCGCGTTCAGCCTCAATTTCCAATCTGGAATCAGCATCTTCAATTTTTTTTAGCATTTCAATGGTTTGAATGTCATCAGTTCTTGCAACTATGGCAATAGCGCCTTGACCAGGAGATGGTGAAAAATCGTCTGTAGACAATGGAGTAAATTTAACATCAACACCCAATCTAGAAATTCCTGCTTGTGCAAGTACAATTGCATCATAATTTTCTCCAGATACTTTATTGATTCGAGTTTCAATATTTCCTCGAATTGGTTTAACAGTAACATCAGATCTTTGACGAGAAACTTGAACAGCTCGACGTAGTGAACTTGTACCAATAACAGAGCCAGGTTTTATTTTATCTAAAGACGAATCATCAGATGAAATGAATACATCATTTACTTTTTCACGTTTTGGGATAGATGCAATTATTAAATTATCAGCTAACTGAGAAGGAACATCCTTAAGACTATGTACTGCAAAATCAATTTCTTTTGCTGCAACAGCCTTATCAATTTCTTTTTCAAAAATACCCTTTTGTTCAATAGTAAATAATGGTCTAGTATCAGTATCACCTTTAGTAGTAATTGGTTTAATTTCATATTCTGAATCAGGATTAACTTTTTTTAATTCTGAAATAACCCAATTTGTTTGGGCCATAGATAACTTACTACCTCTTGCACCAACTACGTACTTCAATTTTTCACCGACTTTAACGCAGTATGATATGCATCTAATGTTTTGTTTAAATCATTTTCAGTATGAGCATCAGATAAGAAAACAACCTCAAATTGAGATGGGGGAATAAAGACACCCTCTTTCAATAATGTTTTAAACAGTTTTTGGAATTTTTTACCATCTGCTTTTTTAGATGTTTTAGAGTCAACCACAGGCGTATTTGTAAAGAAAATTTGAAACATTGAGGCTGTAAAATTGATTTGATGGGGTATTTTCATATCAGTAGCCATATCATCTAAGGCAGTAGAAAATAACAAATTGAATCGTTCAAGTTTAGAATAGAGTTTATTTTTCATTTTATTGATTGTCTTAATAGAACTAATTGCAGCACTAACAGAGATAGGATTTCCAGCAAAAGTACTTGCCTGGTAAACATTTCCTCCAGGAGAAAGTAAGTTCATTATTTCTTTTTTACCACCAACAGCAGATATTGTAAATCCATTACTCAAAGCTTTAGCTAAAGTTGTAATGTCAGGTTTAATTCCAAAATGTTCTTGTGCTC
>CABXQD010000019.1 GCA_902514275.1 uncultured marine group I thaumarchaeote
TTTTAAAATGAACAAACGTGGATCCATTATTGCCTTTGTTGGCTTTGGTATGATTTTTGTTTCTTTAATTATTGCGATCTCTGCAGTCCCTTCTAATGTTCCACAATCTGATACTCTTTTAATCTCGTCTCTTTTCAAAGATATGTTTGATGATGTTTCTGAACCTTTTCAAATCATGCCTGGAAATCTAGTTTATACTTCTTACACTACTTACAATACTGATGTTCCTTTATTGTGGGGAATTCAAATTATTGATTATCAAAATGATGATGAATTGTCTATTAATGTTTCAAACTTTTTTGGTGATTCTTATGGATATTATGTTCAATCTGATTCTATTTTATTTGAAAAAATATTTGTTCCACAATCTGATACATTAAATTTTGAAATTGAAAATATTGGTTCTAGGGAAATTGATTTTGTAATTATGTTTAGTGAAGATCCTGAAAACTCTGATGCTTTTTCAAATACTGATTCGCCTATGATGGATATGGTTTTACCTTTAATAATTTCAGGATTTTTGCTAATCCTTGGAATTATCATCATATTGATTGGAATAATTATAATTATAATTGATCTAAAAAATAATTTTAAAAATAAAAGAAATTATTAAGGATTGACAGTCATCTTACCAAATTTTCCTTTGGTTAAAGATACTTCTCCTCTAAACTCATTTGTGTATCCATTTTCTATGACTACTTTATCACCAACATTAACTGCTTTGATATCGTCTCCCCACAATGTGAGTTTCATTTGATTTTCTTCACTTTTGTCTTCGTTAGCTATTGTTGCATCGCAGACCTCTACTGTTCCACCTGCTTTGAGGTTAACCGTTCTTGGATCTGTCTTGCCAATAACTTCGGCTTCAACATTTACTCCGCTTCTCATTGTTTTTGCTTGAGAAATTGGTATTGATTCTGACATGTGATTTTCAATAACCTTTTCGATTATAAGCTTTGTTAAAAAATTTCTAAAAATATGGATCAATTCTTGAAATAGTAATTGAGAAATATTGGCATAATCTAGTACTGTTGCAGAGGTATCGAAGCCCGGTCAACCGAGAGGGACTCAAGATCCAATTATAGGAAATCCCTTCTTTTAGGAGTTCGTGGGTTCAAATCCCACCCTCTGCACTATAATTTTAATAAAATACTGAATTCTAAAAATTATGCAACAACTGCTTTCACTTTTGTGACTGAGTGATTGGAAATATTTTTGTGCATTTCAGCCAGATCGTCGTTTTTAAATGAAAGATTACATCTAAAGCATTTCCATACCAATTCTGACATGCCTTAAATACCCATAAATTGCTTATAAAGATATTGCATGATTGATCCTATTTCTTACAAAACATGATCATTGTTTCCAAAAAATTGTAATTTTTTGATATTTTTAGAAAATTATGATGTTATTTACTGACTAACTAGAGATACAAGGGTTTAGAAACAAAATATTTGTAGAATTATTGAGAAATATTGGATATTTTTGAACTATTTGGAGAATTTTCATATTTTGGAATTTTTCTTGTATTAATTGGAATAAATGCATCACCAATTTTGATGCCTCCTAGTTGGATAGTTTTAACATCCTTTTATCTTCTTGATCCAACTTTGAATATTGTCCTTCTTGCTGTGGTTGGTGCAACAGGAGCTACTATCGGTAGATTTTTTTTAAAAAGAATTAGTGGATTATTTCGAAAATTTGTTGGAGAAGAACAAAAATCTAATTTGGATATGATTGGGGATTATTTGAATAAGAAAAAATATGGATATCTAATAGCGTCTTTTTTGTTTGGAGCAACACCACTTCCAAGTAATATTTTGTTTATTACATATGGATTAATGCGTGCAAAAAGTGTTGGTATTTATGTTGGATTTTGGGTTGGTAGAACTATTTCTTACATTGTAATGATATATTTTGGTAATGCAGTACTAACTCCATTTTTAGAAATGTTTGAGGATCGTCTTACTGGAATTTTATTAATTGATGGTGTTGGTATTGGATTAATTGTTCTATTTGCGTGTATTAATTGGACTGTACTGCTTACTCAAAGAAAAATTAAATTTGTCAAACCAAAAATTTGGAGATTTTAAATGAAAGTTATTGATCAAATAAAAAAACATGTGATTACAATTATGGATAATGATCCTGCTCATGATTTTGAACATGTAATGAGAGTTTACAACAATGCACAAAAAATTGCAAAAAAAGAAAAAGCAAACCAAAAATTAGTTCTTAGCGCTGCTTTGTTACATGATATTGTTTCGTATCCTAAATCTAGTAAACGCTCTAAATTTTCTTCTATAGATAGTGCAAAAAAATCTAAAACTATTCTAAAAACCTATGGTTTCTCTGAGAAAGAAATTACGATTGTTTCTGATGCTATTGAGGATCATAGTTTTTCTCAAAATAAAATCCCTGAAACTCTTGAAGGAAAAATATTACAAGATGCTGATAGACTTGATGCATTAGGTGCTATAGGCATTGCGCGCGTTTTTGCTACTAGTGGATCTCTGAATAGATCATTTTACAACATTAATGATCCTTTTTGTAGTAAAAGAAATCCTAATGATAATCTTTGGGCAATTGATCATTTTTTTAATAAATTACTAAAATTGGAATCTATGATGAATACCAAATCTGGTAAAATTGAAGCTAAAAAAAGAACTAAAGTGTTAAAGGAATTTTTAAAACAACTGAAAAATGAAATTTAACCATAATCGACATATCTGTCATATCTGGTTTCAATTTCTTTATTTTCGCCTAGAATTATTTTTTCGTATTCCTGTTTTTTTCTAAATTCTATGTATTTGTAAATAGCTTCAAACTCTTCCTCTTTTGGATATGATTCAAAAATTGGTTCCATCATTTTTAGATATTCTAATGTTTTTTCTCTAAATTCTTCTCTTGTTGGTTTTCTAATCCCTTGCATTCTAAACCATACTGCTGTCCAACTTGCCCCTACAACATGTGGCAATAAGTCAAAAGCTCTTTGTATTTCAAAACGTTCATCGTTTCTCATGATTCTTGAAGGAATTTTGAGGCTGATTTTGCAAAATATGTGACAATCATATCTGCTCCTGCTCTTTTAATGGAATGAAGAATTTCTAATGTAATATCTTTTTCATTTACATATCCTAATTGAGATGCAGCTTTTACTAATGCATATTCTCCAGAAACACTATATGCTGATACAGGAACATTGTATTTTCTTCTAGTCTCTGCAATTAAATCCAAATATGATAATGCTGGTTTGATCATTACAATGTCAACTCCTTCATTGATATCCGTTTCTACTTCCATCATTGCTTCTCTTGCATTGGTAAATGGAACTTGGTATGTTTTTCTATCTCCAAACTTTGGTGCACATTCTGCAGCATCTCTAAATGGCGAATAAAAGTTTGAACGATGTTTTGCTGAATGTGACATTATTGAAACATCTGTAAATCCTTCATCATCTAGAGCTTTTCTTATTGCAGCAACTTGACCATCCATCATTGCTGATGGTGATACTGTATCTACACCTGCTTTAGCTTGACTAACAGCAATTTTTGCAAGTGTGTCTAAACTGGTATCGTTATCAATTTTATCACCTTGAATAATTCCACAATGACCAGTGGATGTAAATTGACATAAACAAACATCTGCCATAATCACAATTTTATCCCCAAATTCTTTTCTGATTTGGGTTATTGCTTTTTGAACAATACCGTTATCGTTAAAAGCCGAACTACCTGCTTCATCTTTGCTAGTTGGAATTCCAAATAACATGATTGCAGGAATTCCTAATTCTATGATTGTTTTAACTTCTTCATTTACTTCTTCTAATGGTAATCTTTCAATTTCTGACATTGATTCTACTTTAATTCTGGTTTTTAGATCCTCTTGAACAAATACAGGACAAATGAAATCTTTAGGTGTCAATATGGTTTCTTGAACTAATTCTCTCATTTTTTCTGATATTCTTAATCTTCTAAGACGTTTAGTGGGAAATGACATGTTTAAAATTAATTCTGGCTAAAATATAATCCTAGTCAGCCTGATTCTGTTTTTTATAGTCAAATAGCTTACTGGCCAATTCTACTACATTTGGTTGACCTTGTTCCGAGGCTTTTCTGATGTTGTTCATTGGAGTTGATACAATGCTCTCTACTACTGCCTTTGTTAATTCTTCAATAATTTTGATTTTCTTTTCATCTTTTTCATCTAGCATTTGTAATGCTTTATTCAATTCTTTTTCTCTAAGATTCTCTATGCTTTTGAATACATCTGTTACAAGTGGTTCTGCTTCTAATCTTTTCATTGAGGCTTCTAATACTGATACTTCCTCTCTAATTATATTTTCAACGGTTTTCACCTTGTTTAATCTTGCATTCATGTTTTTTTCTACCATTTCTGCAATTTGATCTAAATTCATTAATTTAACACCTGCAATTGTTGCTACTTTTTCGTCTACTGTTCTAGGATTTGATAAATCTAGTATCATCATTCCATTATTTTTATCCTTCATGGCATCTGTGATTCTCTCTTGTGTTACAAGAAAGTATGGTGCAGTTGTTGCAACAAATATTACATCATATTTGTTGAATCCTGAAAGAACTTCTTCAAATTTAATTGGATTTCCTCCCATTGTTTCACAAAATGTTTCTGATCTTCCAATTGTTCTACTTGTAACATTAAATGCATATCCTCTTCTTTGTAATGATTTAGCAACTAGCGTCGATACTTCTCCAGTTCCAATTAAAAGAATTTGTTTTGTTTTTAATTCATCAATATTTTCTTCTGCAAGTTTTACTGCCATTGAACCTACTGATATTCCTCCTTTCCCAATTCCACTTGAATTTCTAATTCTTGTACCCATTCTGATTGCTTTATCAAATAATGTGTTGAGGTGTTGTCCTGATGCTTTTGATTCTCTTGCTGATGTAATTGAATTTTTAATTTGACCTAAAATTTGCTCTTCTCCCAACACCATTGAATCTAAGCCTGATGTTAGTTTCAAAAGGTGATGTAGTGCTTCTTGATTCTCTACAAATTCAATATTTTCTTCAAATACTTCTTCATCTAATCCTGTAATACTTGCCCACGTTTTTTTAATTTTATTTGAATTATCTGTTTTTGATTTTCCAAATAATTCGATTCTGTTACAAGTTTGAATTATTACACATTCATCTAATTCTGAATGTTTCTTAAACTGTTGATATGCATTTTCGATATCTCTGATAGTAAATTTTTCTAAAATATGAATTGGTGAGTTACGAAATGTTACACGTGCATTTATGATATTTTGATTCATTTCCATTTTTTTATTATCTCTGTAGCCCGCTTTTCAGCTTTTTTTATCTGACCGTCTTTTATTAACTGATCAATATGATTGTCAGTCATGATATTCCGTAGACATTTTTTCCTTTCAAGTTGAGTTGGAATGATCTCTTTAGCTATCTTTCGTGATATTTTTTGAATTTTAATTTGACTTATGTCTTCTTTTGAAATAATTTTTTTTAGTACATTTTGGGCTTTTGATTTAATTTTTTTTGACATGACTGGACTTCTACCACCTGTAAAAATTGCAATTTGGATCATTTTTTCAAAATCAATAATTGCACCATTTGAAAAATCACTCTCTTCTGGATTGTCTGAACTGTATACTGTTATTTTCTTTTTCTTTGTATGATTGATTATTTTCTGATTAATTCTTCTATCGTTTGTAGTTGTAATTATTAAATCTGGTTTTAATTCTGAAATAAATTTAATATTTACAATTTTTTGTTTTTTTAATTTAATTTGTTTACTTTTTACTAACTTCGATATTGCACCATTTATCGAATCACTGATAACTACAATTTCACATTTTTCATTTAATAGTGATTTTATTCTTTTTTCTGCCTCACTTCCTCCTCCTATTACAATAATTTTTTTATTCTCTAGATTTAGATTAATTATCATCGATCCAAGACACTCCAGTTTCTATTTATGTATTAAAAATCATCTTCTGAAAAACTAGCTACATTTTTAATTGATTTATCGATTAATTCACTTATTGTCTTCTTTAGGTGAATCTGATAAGGAACTTCTAAATGAAATTCAATGGACTTTCCCATTAGTTACTAGGCCCTTTGATGCTATTGCAAAAAAATTTGATACCACTCCTGAAATTATTAAAGAAAAATTAAACAATCTAAAAGAAATTGGTGTTTTACGACAACTTAGTGCTATTTTTGATACCAGAAAATTGGGTTATACTAGTTCTTTAGTTGCAATGGAAATTGAACATGATAAATTAGAATATGTAGCTAGTCAAATTAATCGTCATCCTGGAGTTAGTCATAACTATGAACGTGATCATCAGTTTAATCTTTGGTTCACTTTAGCAGTTCCACCTGGAGCTGATTTAAATTCTGAACTTGAAAAATTCAATATTCTTAAGGGAATTAAAAAAGTTCGAAAACTTCCGACTTTACAACTATTCAAAATTGGTGTTAAACTTGATATGGTAGATGACAAAAAACATGAAATTGCACCAACTGAAGAAAAAAAAGAAATTAAAAATATTAAATTTGAACCCACAGAAGAAGACAAAGATTTCATTCGTGAATTACAAAAAGACATGGATATTATTGATGAACCATTTGTAAATGCTGCAAGGAATCTTGGAATTACTGAGGATGAATTGTTTTCAAAAATGAAACACTATGAGAGTATGGGGGTATTGCGAAGATTTGCAGCTATTCTTAGGCATAGGCAAGTTGGATTTACTGCAAATGGTATGATTGTTTGGAAAGTTCCTGAAGATAGAATCACATCTGTTGGCGAAACACTAGGATCCTTTCCTCAAGTAAGTCATTGTTATGAACGTCCAACATATGATGATTGGCCATACAATGTTTTTTCAATGATTCATTGTAAAACACATGATGAAGCATATGAAGTGGCTAAAACTATTCAAGATCAAATAGATGTAAATGACTACAAAATTCTTTTCAGTTCTCGTGAATTTAAAAAAACTCGAGTTGAATATTTTGTTGAAAATTCATTTAGTTTAGAAGATACTGTTGCTTAGACTTCATTTTTATCGTGTCCTACTACATGAATATTACAAAAATATTGATCATTCATGTTACAATAGAATAAAGATTTTTTTCCACATTCTTTACATGGTGGTTTTTCATCTTCTGGTGATAGTTTTGTATGGTATATTTTACTTCTACTTGTAACACTTGAATTTTTATAAATTCTAGTTAAATTTGAATAATATTCTAATTCTTCAGGGTTTAATACTTGATTTTTTTTTATTTTTTTAATCATTAACTCCCATTTTTTATAATTGCCAATTTTAGCAATTTTCATTCTTTCAATTATTTCTAAAGTTTTTTTTGAATCTACTGATATTACCATTTATGAATTAATTTGTTTGAGGTGTTGCTTTTAATTCATATGGTGGCCACGTATTGTACAACTCATCTATTTCTTTCATATCTGAGTCTGAAATGTATTTTCCATCTGACATTTCAGCATAGTTTACAATTTCTTCCTCACTGATCATTGTTGGAAGAACTGTTGCAAATCCTTTTTTTGTCATCATGAATTTCATTGCAAATTCAGTAATGTTCAATCCATTTCTATCTGCAATTGGTTTGAATTGTTCAACTTTTTCTAATGCAGATTTAAGCCATTCACGTTTTCTAACTGATCTATGATCATTGTCATCAAATTTTGTATCTGCATTAACTTTACCTGTTAGAATTCCTGAAGCTTCTGGAACTCTTACTAAAATACCTACATCTTTTTCTTCAGCTTTCTTCATTAATTCATTTCCTGGAGTTTGTTCAAGTATGTTGTATACTGTTTGAACTGCACTGAGGTTTGGTTTGTCCATTGCTTCTAATCCTTCTTGTGTCCATCCAATTGCAGGACCTAATGCGATTTGATATGTTTTGATGGCGCCCTCTTCAATAAAATTATCTAATACGTTAAAAATTGAATTATTTCTTACATCTTTTAATTTTGGATTATGTACTCCATACATGTCAACATGATCTGTTTGTAATCTTTCTAAACTATTTCTTAATGCCATTCTTGTGTAATCTTCATCAAATCTCTGTGGAAGTTCTTTGTGTCCTATTTGCTCTACTTCACTAAAATCATAACCATATTTTGTAGATATGACAATTTCATCTCTCATATCTTTGAAAACTTCACCAATTAATTTTTCACTTAATCCTTTACCGTATAGATCTCCTGTTTCAAAGAAATTAATTCCTACATCATATGCTTTTTTAAGCATTCTTTTAGCTTCATCTTCTTCAATTTTTTTACCCCACCAGTCTAGAGCAATTGCCCATGCTCCAAATCCTACTTCTGATATTTTGATATCTGTTTTTCCTAGTTTATTGTACTTCAATTTAGTTTCCTTTTGATTTCATTGTTTATTTGCAATTTCATCATTTATGTTTATCCGAAATTTGCATCATTGATATTTGATTTTGGATGTTTATCCTAAACTCGTAATTAATGGAATGATGTCTTTCTTCACACATACAATCATTGGAATATCATTTTTTACATATGTAGAAACTTGTGTTTCTCTTAAATCCATGATTAAATCTTGAAAATCTCTGATATCATCTACTTCAAATGCTAACATGAAATCTTCATCATGTATGCCAAATGAGTACGTTGTATTGAGTACAATTTGTGGATATTTTTTGCTGACTGTAATATGTTCATCCATAATTTCTTGACGTTTTTCTTTTGGTAATAGGTACCATTCTCTTGTTTTTGTAAATGGGTAAACTATTACATGTTTTTTTGGATTGTTTCCTGTGATGAAGCCATGGGCCTTTTGCTCTTGAACATAAATTGAAGGTCTTGTACATGATAAATAATTCATTGATGAAATAATATATTTTCCAAAAACTGTTTTGTATAATTTCTCAATTACTGTTTGAATTTCATCTACTGTTTTTGCTGCAAACCAAAATAAAAAATCTGCATCATCTCTTAATCCTAAATTGGAATATGATCTAAACATGATTCCTGAATTACTGATGATGTTCTCTACTTCTTTTGCAGATTCTTCTTTTGCTAAATCTGCCATCCATCTCCATTTAGGATCAACTTTGAAAAATGAAAAATTGAAAAAATATTGCTCACTATTTTCTGACATAATTTTTAATTTTTCAAACCCTATTTAAACAAAAAACATATTCTCAATTTTGACATCTTTTATTTTTAATAATTTGATTATGCAGCTTTTTCTAAAGCCCACTCATAACCTTCAGCTTCTAATTTATCTGCAAGTGTTGCATCGCCTGTTTGAAGTACTTTGCCTTGTGCAAATACATGTACGTAGTCCAACTTATCTAAGAATTTCAAAATTCTGGCATAGTGGGTAATTATAATTACTGTTGCATCTTTAGTTGATACTTTGCTTATTGCTTGAGCTACTGATTGAACTGCATCAATATCTAATCCTGAATCTGGTTCATCTAAAATTGAGATTTTGGGTTTTAAGACTGCCATTTGTAATACTTCTGCACGTTTTTTCTCTCCTCCTGAAAATCCTTCGTTAAGGTATCTTGAAAGAAACTCTTCTCTTAATCCTACTTTTGCTATGTTTTCTTTAAGGTATTTTTGAAATTCTCTTACTGTGATGAATACTTCCCTATCGTCTCCATCCATTGCTTTACTTAGGGAGTTGTATGCTGTTCTTAGAAAGTGGGAAAAACCTACTCCTGAAACTTCAGTTGGATATTGAAATGCTAAGAATAATCCTTTTTTTGCTCTTTCATCTGCAGTTAATTCTAAAATACTTTCACCGTCTAATAGGATGTCTCCTTTTGTAACTTGATATTTTGGATGTGCTAGTAATGTATATGATAATGTACTTTTTCCTGAACCATTTGGTCCCATAATTGCATGTACTTCTCCAGGACCTGTCTTCAAATTAACTCCTTTGAGAATTTCTTTACCGTCTATTGCTACGTGCAAATCTTTAATTTCTAATACTGCCATATTTCAAATAATTTTGATTCTCTATATAATACCGACGAAATTTAGCTAATCCTAATGACTATTTTTAATAAC
>CABXQD010000020.1 GCA_902514275.1 uncultured marine group I thaumarchaeote
AGTAATTGCAGATTGTTCCCTATATTGAACTTTAATAGAATAAGTTCCTTCAGTTTTCATTAATTTTCCACCCACTTTAATTTCTGTATCAAATTGATTATCCATTCCAACAGTTAATTGATCAAGTGCCACTAAATTTCCGTTAGGCGATTGAATTAGTATACTAAGTTGATCACCAGGTACCATATTTTTTATTTCACCAAATAGGGTAATTGTTTCACCATCTGAATAAGTTGATTTATCAGTACTAACAATAATCAAACCATTTTCAGCAAATGCAGGGATACTAACACTTGTAATTAAAATTCCAAATAGTGCAAAAATCATTAATTGAGTTTTCACTGATTCTTAAATTCAATAATTGATATTTAAGGTTGTGAAAATATTTTTTGACAATTAAGGGGGAATTAGAATCATCAAAAAATCAAAAAACTAGGTGTATCGTGCTCGTAAATCATATATAAGATAGCCTAAGGATTGGAGTTAGTTGGCTGGCAAACGTGTTGTTTTAACTGCAGACCGTAGTTTAATGACAAATTATAGAGGAAATTTCTTGTATGGGTTTATTGCATGTGGTCCATACGAAGTTTTACCAGAATGGGTTTTTGATAAAGTATTTTGTCCATCAGTCGAAACTGACCCAATTACAGGTGAAGTAAAAGTAGCTCAAGTAGGATTAAGGAGAATTGAAAGTTCACTAATCAATGGAGGATACAAAAAAGAAGATGTTTTCATGGCACATCCAGAAATGCTTCAAAAATCTATCGGTCCAGATACCAAAGTTGTGGGAATCAATGTAATGGATCCTCTGGGAATGGCACCAGTTACTACAACTATGTCACCAGAAAAATTATCATATGTAGCAATGAAATTTAAAAAAATGTGTGCAAGTATTATTCAACTCAAAAAGAAATATGATTTCAAAGTAGTAGTTGGAGGTAATGGAGCATGGGAATTAGCAAAATCAGATAGAATGAAAATTCACGGAATTGATACAGTGGTAGTTGGAGAAGCAGATGAATTAGCAGTTGATTTATTCCAAGATTTAGAAAAAAATGATGCACCAGAATTAATGCATTGTTTTGTAAGAAATTTAGAAAACATTCCAGTTATTGAAGGTCCTACAATTAACTCACTAATTGAAGCAATGAGAGGTTGTGGAAGAGGTTGTGACTTTTGTGATGTTAATAAAAGATCAAAAAAAGACTTGCCACTAGAAAGATTACAACATGAAGCAAAAACTAACTTAGATTATGGATTTGATTCAATTTGGTTACATTCAGATGAAATGTTACTTTATGGATGTGACAGCAGAGATTTTGTTCCAAACAGAGATGCAATTGTAGATTTATGGAAAGGTCTCAAAGGATTAGGTGCTAATTTCATTGGAACCACACATATGACATTTTCAGCAGTTGCAGCAGATCCTACATTAATGCAACAAATTTCTCAAGTTAATGAACAAGATAAAACAGGAAGATGGCTTGCAACAAATCTAGGAATTGAAACAGTTGCACCAAGTATGGTAAAGAAACACTTGGGTGTTAAAACAAAGCCATTTGCTCCTGAAGAATGGGGTAGTGTGGTAAGAGAAGGAGCAAAGATTCTAAATGAAAACCACTGGTTCCCAGCTGCAACCATCATTATTGGATGGCCTGATGAGACCCCAGATGATGTTCAATATACTATTGATATGATGAGTGACTTTAGGGAAATGGACTTTAGAGGATTAGTTGCACCATTACTATATCAAGACTTTAGTGAAAAAAATTCTATGCATTTTGGAAATCTAAATGAAGCACAATTTACACTATTTTGGAGATGTTGGGAAAATAACTTGCGTGTAATTAATGACATCATTCCAATCATTCTAAGAAACAAGACATATGGAGCACCAATGAAAGTATTCATGTATGGTATTCTCAAAGCAGGTACTTGGGCAATTATGAGATATCTCAGAGGATTATGCAAGGATCTATTCAATGGTAAAACACCTGATCAAATCCTTGACAAATATGCAAGAACCAAATCAGTATCTGAACCAAAATTCCTAACAAAAAAACTTTAGAGAAATCACTTTAGACGTTTGTAAATCTCTTTGAATTCTGTTGAAAGATTATAAGACATGTTAAGCAAATGCACTAACTGATTCATAGATGTCTTACCATGGCCTAATCGCCTCAAAATAGTTAAAGCCTTTTGAGGAGAATTTGTTGCCAATGGAATTTGGTCAGACCATGCTTCAAAAGCACATTCAACATCCAAGCTAAAATTTAGTACAAATTCTCTCCAAGTAGGCATTGTACTAATAGCATTTTCAGATAACAATACCTCAGACAATTCACGGAACTGATTTTTTCTATCCAAGTATAACATTTCTAAAGCTTCATGAATTTTTTCTTGTGTGTACTCTTCAGAGTTTAGCATGTACATTCCAGATATACTCATGAGTTCATTATGAAAATATTGCAGATAAAGGGGATAGATAATTCTCTAAAAATGTGTTAAAAAAAATCAAATAAAATAAACAAATGTAAAAAGTATACTCGGAGTAGAATAATCGAATTATAGGCCTTGTAATGCCTTATCAGCAATTGTATTTCGTTTTGGTGTAATTGAAATAAAGTAAACTTTATCGGCTCTTTCAACTGATTCCACTTTTTTGTATGATTTTGAAGATACGTCAAATTCATAAATTCCTGCTTCAAGTTCACCTTTTGCATAAAGCATGAGATATGACTCACCGGTTGATGGACTAAGTGGAATAAACGACATGATGTTACCTTTGTAAGAATTAATTGGAATAGTATTTTTCATTGGGGGTGCTGCAGCTGACATGTACATGAAAAGATCCTCAATATTTTCAAATTCTTCATATTCAGTATTCATAATATAAGATAATCTGTTTCAGTATAAGAACCTATTATGTTCTAATAAAATTATTTTCTTGATTTGATTTGTTGGTTAACTTTCATTGCAATTAATGCAGGTGCTGCAATGTACATTCCAAGGTTTAATGCAATAACTGAGAGTCCAAGTCCTAGAACTTCTGACTCAGATTCTGCGTTCTCCATAATTGCCAAAGTGCTAATCATTGGTGTCAATCCGGCTTTTACAATCTCTTTAAACATTGGACTTTCACGTTCCATGTCTGCGATAATTGGTGAGAAGGAATAGTATGCTTCGTTAAATGTTGTCATAAATGCAGATCCTGATTCTGTGTTCATCAATTGGTTATCTCTAATTTCTCTAAGCATTTGGACTTGCGGAGCTAATTCACTACCGTATGTTGCTGTTGCAATTAAACAACCACCACCTTTCTCTTCTTCTGGTTCTTCAGTTTGTATAACTTGACAGATTCCATTTACTGATTCAGTTCCAGGTCCACAGTTTACCATTTCTTCAACTACAGGTGTTGGTTCAGGTTCTGGTGTTGGTGCTACTGGTTCTGGTGTTGGTGCTACTGGTTCTGGTGTTGAATCAGAAGTAATAAAGTCAAAAGTGCCAGTAATTTTTTGTGCTCCATATTGTGCACGAATTTCGTATTCACCACTAGAATTCATTGTACCACCAGCTTTTACAGTGACAGAATAATTTCCAGATGAATCAGGCATAACTTGTTGTATAGTTACGATATTTCCATCAGGACTTACGATCATTAAAACTACAGGTTGTTCAAATTGAGCTAAATCCTTAATGGTGCCAGAAATTTCAATTGAATTCCCAGTTGTATAAGCAGTAGCATCAGTTGAAACAGATAATGGTAAAACAGATTGTGCATTTACTGCGCCGGTTAAACCAAAGGATAGAATTGAGATAGACAATAAGGTAAATGCTAAGAATCCAGATACTTTCATTTTCAATTTGAATCATGCCTCAGAGTATTTATGTTTTCAATCAAATTAAAATTGACTAATTTATGGTCTAATTTTCCTTTTTTTAATAAAATACAAGTTAACATGTTTAGTGAGTGATTTTTAAATAAATAATTTATTAAAATTGCTACTAAATCATCAATTATTTTAGAAACCTGTAATACCATATCAAATAATTCATAATAATGGAAATATTTGCTCAAAGAACTAAAGTTTTACAAATTTCCTTATTTGCTATTTTTTCAGCGTTTGTAGTAGAATTAATTTTTGGTTTAATTTCTAACAGTCTTGCACTAATTACAGATAGTATTCATGCATTGTTAGATGCTGTTGTAACACTAGTTTTACTTTTAGCAGCAAGATGGTCAATGAAACCACCAGATGCAGAGCATACCTATGGACATGGAAAAATTGAATCATTAGGAGGGTTAATTGGTGGAATAGTAATTTTCCTAATTGCATGTTATTTTATTTATGAATCAATCAATAGATTACAGAGTCCACCACCAAGTGTTTTACCAGGATTATTTGCAATAATTGGAGGATTATACACAATAGGAATTGATTTTTTCAGAATAATACTACTAAGAAAAAGCATCAAAGCAATTGGAGGGACAACTCTCAAAGCAGATTTCTATCATGCATTTATGGATCTTGGTTCAACATCTGTTGCAATAATAGGAATTATTCTAGTTACATATGGAATCTATTTTGGGGATTTTGTTGCAGCTTTGATTCTAGGAGGGTTATTGGTAGTTCTCAGTATAAAATTAGTTTACAAAACAGCATTAGATTTGACAGATGTAATATCTCCAGATCTTGTAAAAAGAGTTAGAGAAATTGCAAATTCTACAAACGGAGTAATCGAAACAGGTTCAGTTCTAATGAGAAAATCAGGAGATGTAATTTTTGCAGATGTAACAATTTCATTAAGAGGAGACACAAGTTTTGAAAAAGCTCATGAGATTAGTGATAGTGTTGAAAAAAACATTAAAAATAAAATGCCCAATGCAGGAATTACAATTCATTTTGAACCCAATTGGAAAAATGTTCCACTAGATGGAAAGATTTTGGAAATTGCAAAAAGTGTAAAAGGTGTTAAAGGAGTCCATAACGTCATAACACATAAAACAAAAGGAAAAGCATATTGTAATTTACACGTAATGGTAGATAGAGAAATTAACTTGATTTCAGCACATAAAATTTCTGAAATTATTGAAGATAAAATACAAAAAGAAATACCAGAAATTACTCACGCCACAATTCATTTAGAACCATTTCTAACTGTCCCAAAAAATTTCAATATTGAAGATACAGCAACTGAAGAAAAAATTAAAGAAATTGTTGAAAATTATACAGAAGTAAAAAAAGTTGGCAGAATTTTATCATTGAAATTTGAAAATATTTTAAAAATCGATATAGACTGCTCTTTTGATAAAGAACTATCAATTGAAAAAGTTCATGATCTAACATCAGAAATCGAACATGCAATTAGATTGAAAATTAAAAATTCAGTAATTACAATTCATCCTGAACCAAACTAGACCAAAATACTTGTTAGATACATTACTAACATACCAATAGCAATACCTGCAACTACTGAAGAACCAGAAAGATTTTTGTCACCTTCTTCTCTGATTAATCGTAAAATTACAACAATAACTTGGAATATGGCACCAGCCCCGATTGCCAAAAAAATAACTGATGAAAATGGAGAGTATGAAAATCCACCAATCCAGGCTCCAAATATTGCAGGAGATCCTGCAATTAGTCCAAAACCAATGAGTTTTGTGATTAATGATTTTTTTGACAAAGTTTTATCTTTAGATAAGGGTCCTGCAATAGCAATTCCTTCAGTTGTATTGTGCAAAGCAAAGCCAACAATCAAAAATGTACTAAATGCAATAGATCCTAAACCTACGGCTGCACCAATTGCAAGTCCTTCTCCAAAGTTGTGCAACCCAATTCCTATTGCAATCATTAATGCAATTGCTACAGGTTTTGTAAGTTTAGAATAGTCTGCACGGTCTATTAATTTTTGACCTGCATAATACAGACCAATAAATGATATTACAACAACCGTAGCAGTTAACAAAATACCATTGAAACTACCAGCCAGATTTTCATTAGATACCTCAATTGCTTCTTCGATTGCATCAATTCCTAAAAATAATAATAATCCAACAGTTAATGCTAAAAAGAAATGATATTTACTTTTACTAATTTTTCGAATAAACGGAAGCCAAAGTAATCCAATCATTACAGGAATAATTCCAACATATGTTCCAATTATTGCAAAAAATATTGCAAGGTCTGGTGTAAACTCTAATACAAAAGCAGCAGATTCAATTTCTTTTTCAAAACGAGTTCCATCATCAATGGTAATTCCTATTCTGTAAGGTTCAGATTCATTCCATTCAAATGGAATTCTAACAAGTGCAGTTTCATATCGGTCAAGAAAGCCATCAGGTTCTACAGCAGCTGGTTGAATTCGATCATTTACATCAGCAATTGCAATTTGAACTGGAATTGGACCTGTATTTCTTACAGTAGTTTGAATTTCTGAATCAAAAAAATCTACTTTTTCAATTGTTACCTCAGGTAGTGCAACTCCAAAATCTAATAAATCTGCACCCGGACCAAAAATATACAGCATCATTAAAACAACAAAAGCAAAGGGGATGACACCACTTGCTATAACTTTAAATTTTGAAGTCTCACTAAGTGCCATATTCCGTTTCACTTTCATCAGATTCAGCATTATCACTTACAAGGAATATTCCAACCCAACCTTTTTCTGAAAATTCTACTTTATGTGCATGAAAAAGATATTTTCCAGGATACGTGTACTCAAATTCCATTATTCCACGTTCAGTTTGAGATAGTGTTATCATATCAGTATAAAATGAAGGAACCATATCAGTACCTGTAGGATAATAGTTATACAAATTTCCATGAAGGTGGAAATTGTTTATTGGATCAAATTCCACCATATTAACAACATAAACTCGAATCAATTCATTAGTGTTAATTTGAATTGGATGATGTTGATAATAAAATGGAATTGTATTTGCAGCATAAAAATTATTTTCAGTATCAAAGTCAGTATCTAATCCATTTAAGACCATCACCATTTCATCAGCAGGTTCACGTCCTTCTTTAGGATCAACTATGAAAACACCATAAAGGCCATGAATGATGTGTTCCTCTAATGGCATGACATGACAATGATAAGGATGAACACCAACAGGGCCAGCTTCAAATTCGTAAACAAATTTTCCACCACCAGGTCCTACTGCTTCAAAAACTCCATCCATTCCAGCTGGGTGAATTCCATGAAAATGAATTGTGTGTTCTTTTGAACCATTGTTGATAAAATTAATTTTAAGTAAATCCCCTTCAGTAGCTCTTATTGTAGGTCCTGGAACAGTTCCATTGTAAGTCCAAACATTATAGAAAACTCCTGGTGAGACTTCCATCACTTTATCGTCTTCAGCAATTATGGTGTATTCTCTAACAGTTGTTCCATCAGAGAGTTTTGAAACTGTGCCATAATGGAATTCACGTAAATACTCCATTGGATCAAATTCTACAGTAGATACTGTGTAAAGTGGATCAATTACTTCTCCAGTTGTTCGAATTACTTTTCCTGAATGAGTGATGAATGTTTTGAGTTCAGATTCAGCGTCAGAAAAATTTGGAAATATCACAATAGCAGATAAACCAATTGTTACAGAAAGTAATACGATCATAAGAGTAGAACGAGTGATTTTCAATATGCCTAAAAAACCAGAATTTCTGTATTTAAATTTACCCTAAGCTAACTTTTTTAGCCCAGTCTAAGTTTTTTTCTAGAATTTAAAATTAAAAATTAGGTTTAAACTAAAGAAAATAAAACAAATCATGTGCAAAAAACAGGATTAGTAATAGGAATTTTTGGAGTATTGATAGTTGCAGGTCTTGCAACATCAGTAGTTGAAAATCAAGTTACATTAGAAGGAATAACTCAAGGGAATGGAAAAGTAAGTTCATCAGAAATAGTAACAATTTCAGTTAATTTAGACAAAAATGAAACACCTATTGGAATTTTTGCAGTTCAAGTAATGGAGTTTAAAGAAAACACATTTTCAGCAAAAATTTTAGATCCTTCAGGTATGGAAATAATTTCAGAAATGATTAACGAAGACATTATAGAACAAGAATTCAAAGTATTAGATTCTGGAAATTATGAATTAATTATTGAGAGTTTAAATGATAAAGAAAGTTACATTGATGGAGCAATTGGCCCACTACCAGATACAGATAAAAAAATCATTATTTCAAGCATCTCTTCTTCTTGTATAATTATAGGAATGGTAGGATTAGTAATATTAGCAGTATATGAAATTAGAAATAAAAGAAAATCAGTTTAGGTAACTATCCATTTTTTCCAAACCATGAATAGCACCATCAAAAGCATCATTGTCTTCAAGTAAAGAACCAAGTTTTTCAATATTTGCAGATATAGAATATGTTTCATTTTCAACGGTTTTAATTAGAAATTCACATTTTATCAAATAACCAAGTCTTTCTAAAAGATCAGATTCAGACATAGAAAATTTTTGAGATAAAACAGAACATTCTTTTTTACCATCTTCCAATTCTGCCAAGATTTCAGATGTTATAGGATCAAACATACAATCAATAACTTTCTCTCTATCAAAGAATTCACCCATTATCTAATGGAAGGGAATTCTAAAGTAATAACTTTTGGAATAATTCAAGCCAATAGAATAATTAAGAAATAAAGTTATTCCAAAATATGCAAAAACTATGCAATCAAGATCCATCAGGTAAAGGAGAACATTGTTTTTGTATAGATATAGACACACAAAGAGGAGTAAAAAAGTGCTGTAAGTGCAATCAATGGAATGTTCAAGGAAATGATTGGACAAAAGATGAGGACTTTAGATAATTTTAACCACAATTTAATAAAATTAAGCGTTTGATAGTTCTGATCTCTCAAAAAACCATACCAATAAAGCAAAAAGATTAACGCCTAGCAATGGTTTTTATCGGGGTTTCTTAGAATTTTTGAATACTTGAGTAGCCAAGAATATAGACACATTGTAAGAATCGTAGGTAACGATATTCGAGGAGAGAAAAAGCTTCTCTTAGGGCTAACTCAAATCAAAGGCATTGGGTACAATTTTGCAACAGCAATTGCATCAACTTTAAAAATTAATCCAAATTCAAATATCGGCAATCTTACTGAAGCACATGTTCAAGCAATTGAGAAATTAATCTTAAACCCAGTTGAAGCAAAATTCCCATTATGGTTTCTCAATAGACAAAGAGATATTGAAACTGGAAAAGATTTGCATTTGTTAACATCAGATATTCCATTTACATTAAGAAATGATATTGAAAGAGAAAGAATAACTGCCAGTTGGAGAGGTTATCGTCATCTAAGTGGTCTAAAAGTTAGAGGACAAAGAACTAGAACATCGGGTAGAAAAGGTGGAGCAGTTGGTGTAGCAAAAGGTGGATTAGCAGCTCCAGTTAAGAAAGCAAGTTCTGGCGCTCCAGCAGCAGAAGCAGCCCCGGCAGCAGCAGAAGCAGCCCCGGCAGCAGAAGCTCCAGCAGCAGCACCTCCAGCGGAGAAAAAAGAATAGGTGTTATGAATGGGAGACCCAAAATATCCACGTAAAGTTTGGCGTAAACCAAAACGACCTCTTAATTATGAATTAAAAATGGATGAGTTACAAACTCTAGGTACATTTGGATTAAGAACTAAAAGAGAATTATGGAAAGCTCACACAGAATTATCTCGTGTAAGACAACAAGCAAGATCATTACTTGCATTAACACAAAAAGTTAGAGATGAAAAAGAACCAATATTGTTGAAATCACTTTCAAGAATTGGTTTAATTTCAAATGAAGCAACATTAGACGATGTACTTAATTTAAAACCTACAGATTTACTTGCAAGAAGATTACAAACTATTGTTTCAAACAAATTAGGATTTAAAACACCATATCAAGCAAGACAAGCAGTTATTCACGGTCATATCATGGTAGGAGATAGAAAAGTTGACATTCCATCATATACAGTTACAGTAGAAGAAGAAGATACAGTTCACTTTAGTCCTGAATCAAAAATTCCAGAAATGTTAGAAAAATCTAA
>CABXQD010000021.1 GCA_902514275.1 uncultured marine group I thaumarchaeote
ACACGAGGAAGCGATACAATGTTATGACAAAGCACTTGAAATTGATCCTGAAAATGACTATGTTTTGGCAATGAAAGGTACCCACTTTGCAAGTTTACATAAACATGAAGAAGCAATGCAATGTTATGACAGAGCACTTGAAATTGATCCTGAAAACAATGATTACAAGACAATGAAAGACGAGTTAACAAACTTTGTTGATACACTAGATGAATCTTTTAATGATCCTGAAGAAAGAGAAAGGTTGCGACGAAATCTGGAAAACTTTACAGATCCTGAAAATGTATTTGTCGAAGGTATGAGATTGTTTCAACTCCAAAATTTTAAAGAAGCCATACCCTATCTTAAGAAAGCAAAATCATCTCCGGAAGTAGATGGAATGCTAGGCTTATGTTTGAGAAGTATCCAAAAATATGATGAATCAATCACATATTTTGACAAAGCACTTTCAGTTGAACCTGAAAATGAAATGTACTTGAGCATGAAAGGATTTTCATTACATAATTTGAAACGATGGGATGAATTAATAATCCACCTCACAAAATTATTGAAAATTAATCCTCTAAATGAAGATGCTTGGCGTTCAAAAGGTGAGACTTTACTCAACTTATCAAAATATGAAGAAGCAATTTTTTGTTATGAAAAAGCCTTGGAAATAAATCCAGACGATTCTGGACATTGGTTTAACAAGGGTGAAGCATTAGATAAATTATCAAAATATGAAGAAGCAATTTTTTGTTATGAAAAAGGATTTGAAATAAATCCAGACGATCCTGATATTTCTGAGTGGGCAAGTGATGATGGAACTGCCATGCAATCTTTAAATGCAGTTAAAGCAAAACTGTCAAAAGAATCTTCTTCTAAAACTGCCGATAAAATAGAAATGATTAAAAAATCAGAGCCACTGGATGTGTTAAAAATGAGATTGGCAAAGGGGGAAATTACCCTTGAAGAATTTAACGAAATTAAAGAAAATTTAGTATAGATGATAGTACTACCTTGTGGTAAATCCTAGACCTTCTCGCTCTACCACGTGGCAAATCCCACGAAGTAACAGGTTGGTTTTCTGTCGTTTTAGTCTGTTTTGTTGCTTTTTTCATGTTATTACTCGGGGTAAACACACCTAGATCTTAAGCATTTTTGATAAATTAGATATGATCATGTTTAACTAATTTATTTCAAAATTAGACGTGTGGATGATAACACAAATTTAATTTTAAAGGGTATAGAATTAAGCTCACAAGGAAGATACGAAGAAGCCATTCAATGTTATGACCAAGCACTTGCAATAAACCCCGATGATAAAGAGGGATGGAATGGAAAAGGAGACGCATTAGATGATCTAGGTAAACATGAGGAAGCAATCATTTGTTACGATTATGTACTTCGAATACATCCTGATGATTCCACATGGGCTATGAAAGGCATTGTGCTAAATAAAATAAATAGACATCAAGAAGCAAGCATTTGTTTTGATAAAGCACTTTCAATTAATCCTCATAATGCTACAGCACTCACTATGCAAAAAAGTAATCAAGAAAAATACAGTGATGATCAGTTAGAGAAAATGAATAAATCAAACAAAATGGCACACAGAGCAATTGAAGCATTTGAATCTAAAAAATATGAAGAGGCAATACCCTATATTCAGGTAGCATTAAAATTATTGAAAGATCAACCAGAAGACCAAAATACATTTACCATAACAAACGAATTATTGGCGATGTTGTCATATTGTTTTTTTAAAATCAATAAATTTGAAGAAGCGTTAGTTTACGCCAATAAATCCATAACAATCAATCCAGATGTATCAAAATATTGGAATTTTAAAGGCAATATTCTTTTTGCATTATCAAAATATGAAGAGGCAATAATTTGTTTTGATAAAGCACTAGAAATAGATCCAGACAAATCATTACACTTGAGCAATAAAGGAGAATGTCTGGACAAATTATCCAAGTATCATGAATCAATATCATACTATGAGAGAGCCTTGGAAAAGGATCCAAATAATGAAAAAATTCAAAAGGATTTAGATGCAGTTAAAGCAAAACTGTCAAAAGAATCTTCTTCAAAAACTGCCGATAAAATAGAAATGATTAAAAAATCAGAGCCACTGGATGTGTTAAAAATGAGATTGGCAAAGGGGGAAATTACCCTTGAAGAATTTAACGAGATTAAAGAACATTTGGAATAGATGATGGCGCTACCTTGAATGAAACTTTGCCAGTATCTTGCGTCTGCATTTCTCGGGATTTTTCTCAATGTCATGCTCCCAGAGTCTGAGGACTGACCACCCCTCCCGTCTGAGCTTCCGACTGTACTTCCTGTCGCGTCTCATGTTGTTTTCAATCTTGTCGCGCCAGTATTTCTTTGAAATCTTTTTCTTTTTGCCGTATCTGTATCCATGCCAAAAGTCACCATCACAGAAAATCGCTATCCTCTTTCTTCTGTGTGCAAAGTCGGGATTGCCGTACATCTTCGGATGCATTTCAAACTTGAATCCCGTTTCATTGAGAATCTTTTTCATTTTGATTTCTATCTTTGTGTTTTTCCCCCGTATCTGGGACATGACCCATGACCTTTTTTCCGGAGTAAAGATGTCTGTCATTGATAAAACCTACGGATGTTATTCAACTTGTTTCACTGTCAATTAAAAACAGATTACTGTCAAATTTACCGCGTTTTTCTGCCTTGTCTTTCCTAATCTCATCCAATTCATCAGAATTGACCCCCTTTAAGTTGGAAATTCGGTAAATTACTTCCAAAAGATCTGCCAATTCTTCAACGTCCTTACTTTCAGAATACTCGTTAACTTCCTCAGTCAGTTTTTTCTCAAGCTCTGCAAGAAATGGTTCATCATCAAGATGTTTTATGTTGAATTTCTTGCCTGATTCTGCGATAATTTCAGGGATTTTGTCCCTGACTACTTTGTTGTATTTTTTGGTGTCCATAATTTTTTATTTTCTCCGTGATATCCTAACCTGCAATTTTCCCACTCGCTCCTCATTGATGATTCAGAATACCCTGCTGATAATTCCAATTTTTTATTTCTCACAATTATTTTCTCTAGAAAATTCTTAGAAGAAAGGCTGTCGTGTTTACTGCTATTGCATGTTACGCATGCTGGGACCATGTTGTGCTTTTCTGTAAGGTAAACATAATTCCAAGGAATGAAATGATCTTGTGCAAATTCCTTTCCAGGTTTTTCACAGTAGAAACATTTACTGTTTTGAATTTTAATATTTTCTATTGAATCCTTTTTGTTCAAATTGGGTCTCTTTTGTTTTTCTTCTAGTTTTGATGGGATGTTTGGAGAATTGTTAAACTTACCAAGAAATAAAGATAATTCGTGATTCAATGCTTTTGTTAGTTGGTTTTTGTGTTGTTTGACATACAGTGCATTGTCTTTTGAAAATGTGAACATTTTTGATTTTTTTATTGGTTTGTATATGTTGCAGTCCTTCAACAGTAGTGGAAAAACTGTTTTTGAAATTCCATCTTTTATCAACCTGATTCTTGCATCCTTGTATTCTTCCTTACAAAATTCTTTTTTTGATACTTTATTCTTTGGTTTAAACACATCAAACTCTTCAAATATTTTGTAACTAAGTACAGTCATTATTCCAAACTGTTGTTTTAGTTTGAATTTGTAGTAAAGGGGATGGGAATAATAGATGAATCTTGCAGCAACAAATTCCAAATCAACAACTAGATTGTCTCCGTCATCTTTGACCCATTGACTTCCTTCATCATCTCTAAAATCACCTAGATCAAGCAATGCCTTGAGAAACATGGGCTTGTATGTTGCAACCATTGAGTTAGAATGAAAAAATCTTTCAAATTCATCACGAATAGAACTAGCCATAAATGAAATTTTCTTAATTATAATTAAACATGTATTGAGGTCGCTACCTTGTGGGAAATTCTAGACCTTCTCGCTCTACCTTGTGGCTAATCTTTGGGATTCCAATCTCTGTTTTGTCTGAATGACTCAAAACCCTTCATTGTTTCTCATCTCCACAGTGAATACACAATTTCTTTGATAGTATCTCAAAATAGGCATAACTGTGAACAAATCCGTCTTTGCAAGTCATAGAGCATAAGATGTTTCAAGAGATGTAATCAGGATGTTGATCAAAATAATTGTCGATCAGTGTTGATAATGTATGATGGTCCTGTTGGCTCATATATCAGTAGGGTATTCTAATACGAGTAAACAGTAGGAAAAATAAAAAATAAAAAAGAATCAGTTGTGATTCAGTCTTTGTTGTAATTTTTCTTGAACTTCTTTTGGAAAGTCACTCATTGGAATCTTTACCTCCTTTTGACTTAGTATTTCAGTCAATGGTGCCAATGCCTTCAAAACATTCTGCATTTGATTCTCTAAGGATTGTATCTTTTCATTGTCTTTCTTGTCCATCATCATAGCCTTTTCGACACTCAATGGATTTCCGCAATAGCAGATTTCTCTGTGCTGTGAATTGGGTCTTTGGCAACTGGGGCAAATTCTTGGAAGTGTCTCTGGCTCTTGGTCTTCTGGCTCTATCCCATATGCCCTCAAAAGCGAATCATTGGAGTCCTTTGAAGTCAGGTGGGTGTATTTTGCCAAAACTGTACTCTTAGCAGACCAGCCGTGTCTGCTTCTTTGGTTGCCGTCTGTCAGCTTTGAGGCCCTTCTGGTAACTTCAGAATGTCTAAACAGATACAGATGCAGTTTTCTAATCCCTGCCTTTTTGCATAACCTTTTGAGCATCTTGTCAGCTGAAGGATATTCAAATGGTTTGCCATAGTTTCTGTTTCCGGTATTGACAAACAGCGGCGATTCTAGATTGTCACCACTGGGATGAACGTTTAGCCAGTCTGCAAGGGACGGAACTGCTTCTAAAATTCTAACTTCTCTTGCACCTGTCTTGGAGTCTTCTTTGATTAGCAAAGTGTATCCGTTTTTGTCACTTTTGATGTGTTTGATTTGCAACTCTAGAATTTCATGTGGTCTGACACCAGAGTCGTCCATTACATCTATGATTGCCTTGTCTCGAAGGTTGTCACAACTTTTCATCAGTTTGTTTTTTTCATCACGTGTTACCAGGTCATCAGCTGTTACAGTATCAGACACTGTCCCAATTCTAATTCGCCTTGTCTCCTTTGGGTGCTTGAATCCCAACTCTATCTCGCAGTCTTTTGCAGTTCTGTAACCTGTTTTCAAAAATCTAAACCACTGCTGCAAAATTTTCTTGTGATCACTTGTCGTGTTTGTCTCTTGTCCGTCCTTGGAATACTTGCTCATTACTTTTGCAACAAGCAGTTTTATCTCATCAGAACTTAGCTCGCTCCATTGTTTTCCCTCAAGAAGCTTTGTCATTGCAAGTATGGAATCTAGTATCTTGCATTTTCTTCCGGCCTTCAAGCCGTCAATTATCATGGCCTGATCAAACCCTGCAAGGACCTTGAGGTCTTTTTCAGAGAACAGTGACTCCAGTCTGGACTTTGTAGCCTCGTATTTTCTTGAAGCTATGGCAGTTCTGCTAACAGGTTGCATGTCCATTAGCTAAAAAAGATCTGTCTGCCACTATTTCAAACATTTGACGATTTTCCAAAATCATGGCTTTCTTGATCTGGAAATTGTTGTAGGCGTGAGAAATCTCAGAGAACTGGACTGAAGAGAAAGTGCTCCCATCGGGATTTGAACCCGAGTCTTTGGCTTGAGAAGCCAAAATGCTTAACCGGACTACACTATAGGAGCCTGATAAAAAACACTCTATTCTTAATTTAAAGGAAATGTTTTGAGTTTGAATGAAATTGTAAAACTTTGTGACTTGATTCCTTTATAGAAAAAACTAATTCATCAAATCATATGGATTTCAAAAAATTTATTGAGAGTCAAGAATTATCTGATCATCCAATTGGATTGGGTGGTTGTAGGAATATGGATTATTTTTTTGATTCCTGTGATTATGATATTGTGGTCTTTGATGAAAACCGTTCAAATCGTGAAGTTATTTCTTTTGAAAATAATTTAGTTACTCTTCATCATGCTTCTTTGTCTGAAACAAATACAAAAAAACTACTCCAGTATGACAATCTAAAGATTTTACAAGATGATTCTTGGAATTTGAAGATATTTCTTTCTAAAATTTCTGAAAAGCGTAATTCTTTATTTTCTGATTTTGCTAAAAATTCTTTGATTGAATCTATTTTTTGCTGTCAAAAAACAAAAGATGGTGTTCAAAATGATGATGTTTTTGTATCTTGTTGGCAAAAATGTGCCTCTTATTATTTGGCAGATGCACTATCTTCATTAAACAATAATTCTTCTAGCCCCTCTCATTTGCTTGACTCTCTTCGAAAATTTGAGAAAACTTCTATCAATAATCATATTTCTAATGTTCTTCAAACCATTGGTATTGAGAGAGCAACTCCTACACTTTTACAACGTATGTTGAAATCTTCCATTGGGTTTTCTGATTTAATTGAGCACAATAACCATTCTGAATTAATTCAAAAAAAATATGATTATTTTTTAGATAATTCTATGCTCTCTGATTGTTATTTTTATTTGGGATATGTCAACAAAGAAAATTTTATTCAGATTAAAGATGAATTGAATAGACGTCAAGATTTGATACATATACTAAAAATTGCTTTTGATGTTGAATCTGATTCAAACCTTCTTTTACAACAGGCTGAAACCATTCAAACTAGTTGTAATGATATCCTTGAAATCCTTACAACTACTTAATCCAATACTTTGTACTAACCTTTTAAAATGAGTAAAATTATGATTTATCATGGTAGATCAAGCATGTGGATGCGAAGCTGATAGCGGAGATCCAGATTACTCATGTGATTGTGCAATGCAAGGTCATTGCATATGTAGTTCAGATTGCCAATGTTCAACAGACGTTTGCAAAGAAGCTACAAAAGATATGTAATTGTATACAGTAATTACATTCTAACTTTTTATTTTTATAATTATTCTTCTTCTTGCTCAAAGCCCCAAGATTTTACTAATTCTTTTTGGAACTTGTCTGCTTGTTTCTCATCTAATCCAAAACCACAATTTTTGTGAGTAGGAACTACTGTCATACCATCCAATTTGAATTCAACTTCAAACAAATGCACTTTGGAACATTCACACATTTCTACTATTTTTTCAAATATTCCTCTATATTTGCCTATTTGAATTGAATTTTAGTATTAATTTTGGGCATTTTTTGGGAATTTGAATAACGTTTAACTATCCGGTTGGACGATTTTTTTTAGACTTGAACCGTTCTCCTCTTATTATTGGGTTAATGACAATTCTGGTAGTAACCTCATTTTTACCAACATCTGCTTTTGCTCAATTTCAATCTGGGGGTGTAAAATCTGATGAATTCCCTGAAGGTAGTAAATGGTATGCTGGAGAGGGTTTGAAAAAAGGTGATTTTTTTTCATATTCAATGTGTCATGTAGATTACAAGGAATGTGTCAACTTTGAACTTGATATGTGGATTAAAGGTGACATTAAAGTTGGAACCGAAACAAAATGGTTAGCTGAAGTTGCTGTGTTTGATGGTAACAAAGTTCTTGTTGGAACTATGGAGTTAGGTAAAATTGCTCCAGAACCAACAGGTGGAAGCGAAGACTTAGGAATTTACCGTGGTGCATTCAAATCTTCAGTTGCATGGTTATCTGCTTTTGCTACTTCTGATGGAAGCTCTGGAGGCAAAGGTCCTAAAGCATTTAGCGAAGTATCCTGGGGTAAAATTGGAAACATTGGTGGTGAACAAGTTGTACCTATGTCTATTGAAACTATAACTGTTCAATCTGGAACATGGGATACTGTTGTTGTTGGTTGGAAAACTGGTGGTGCAATGAGTCAAGTTTGGATTGTTGATGATTTTCCATTTCCTGTAAAAGCCTCTACATACACACATGTTTCTGAAGGAATACCTCCGCCAGAATATCGTTATGAATTATTAAAATATGAAGAAAATATGACTGAGAGTCCATTTGACGGAATTATTCCTACTGAAGATACTTTTGCAGCACAAGGATGTGATACAAATTATGAAAAAGAAGTTTCTATCAAAAAACCAACTGTAAATTTTGATTACCAAGTACATGCATTTTATGGACCTGAAGATCCAATTCAAGGATGTGAAATGTCTTGGATTATCAAATTTATTAGTAAATATGATGACACTGAATACTTAAACCAAGTTCAATTCGATTTTCTTACCGTTGATGATAACTTGAAACCATTACGTTCACTTGCTCAAGATGAAGGTAGAACGAATCTTTATTCTCCTTCTGGTGTTTATGTGATGGACATGATTGTAAAGGAGGATCCTGGTACTGCAAAATATGTTATCTGGATTTACGGTTTGGCTCCAGATGGAATTTATCCATCTACTACATCTGATTATTTGGAACTTGAAGTTCCAATTTATGCTCCTGATGGAACCACACCTGTTGAAAAAATCCCATCTTGGATTAAAAATAATGCAGGCTGGTGGGCCGATGGAACCATCGATGATAATTCCTTTGTTCAAGGTATTCAATTTTTAATTAAAGAAAAAATTATGAAAATACCAAAAACCACTCAAGGTACTGGTGGAGGTTCAAATGAAATCCCATCTTGGATTAAAAATAATGCAGGCTGGTGGGCCGATGGAACCATCGATGATGAATCTTTCATTCAAGGAATTCAATTCTTGATTAAAGAAGGAATAATGAAAGTTCCACAACCTCGACAAAGTAATACTTCTTCTGGTGCTGAACCTGAAGCATGGTATAACTAAAACCTGAATTCAACTCCTACATTCAAATTGTTGATTTTTCATTAATTATTTGATAAGAAATGACTGGTTTATTCAAGCAACCAAAGCGTAAATTAAAGAAATTGATTAGAGATGGTGAATACACTGATGCCATTGTATTTGGTAAAAATCTAGAACCTGAATATTCTGATGATTCTGATTTTATGTTCATTATGGGAAGCATCTACTTTATTGTGGATGACGCAAAAATGGCATTACCTTATTTTGAAAAATCTTTTCAATTAAATTCTGATGATATTGAAATGCTTACTCTGAAAACTAATGTTCATTTGGCATTAGAACAAAAGAATGAAGCAATAGATTGCTGTAAAAGAATTATGAGATTAGATCCAAAAAACTCTGAAGCTGAGTCTTTACTTGAACAATTAGAAAATTTATAAAATAATTATTTTTTTTTCATTTCATATGCATTTTCCATTAACCAATTACAAAATGCTGTAACATTTTCATCAAATTCAGTCCAAATGTGAACTGAATGTGGTAAGATATCTATTTTCCAATTATCTGTAAAAACTCTTACTCCTTCTTTATTCTCATACATGTATGCATCCTCTGTTTTCACATCTCCTAACATTTCAACTGCTTTTTGTTTAATGATTTCCCTATCCATTGGAAATCTTTTTTTTTCATAATCTACAATTAAACTC
>CABXQD010000022.1 GCA_902514275.1 uncultured marine group I thaumarchaeote
TTACATTTTTTATTTTACACCTAACTTTTTTTATTATTAGTTTCTTAATTCAAGTAACATGGTATCTAAAACAACTAAGAAAAAAATAGTCAAGACAGTTAAAAGACAGCCAAATCCAGCTGCAGTCTTAAAGAAAGTAGCATCAGTTTCAGATTCCAATAAAGCATTACAAAAAGAAATCAAAGTAATGTCAAAGATTTTTGGTGAAAATCAAAAAGTCCTAGTATCAATGAAAGGAATGATCGATACACTAACATCAACATTAGAACATATTCAAAAGCAATCAAAACAAATCAACATAATAGAAGACGATACACAAAAATTATACGCAGGATTAAATCAAGTCAGAACACAATCCAATTTAATTAATAAAATCAATAATCAGACAGATAAACTTGAAAATGAATTAAGTAAAATTTCAGAAGTACAAAAGAAATCAAAAACTCAAGAAATATCTCAAAAAGTTGAAGACAGTATGAATTCAATTACAAATAATTCTCAAATGATTATAAAAATTGCTCAAAGAATTGACGAAGTAAGAGATGAGTTAAGAGAAGTTTCAGGAAAGACAACTTCATTTTTAGAAATTAGTTCTGAAATGAATAAATTAAAAGAAAACATTGAAGAGATTTCTGGAAAAACAGAAAATCTCAGTACAGGGACTCAAGTAGTTCAAAGTCTTAAACAAGAATTTGAAAAAATTATTGAAGGAGTAGCAGAATCATCAAATGTTAATGCAGAATTAGAAGCAATAAAAATTTCAATTGATACCATATCATCAAAAGCCTCAAAAATTGACTCGTTGGGAGGCGTAATTGATGGATTAAAACAACAATTTGACACAGTCTCATCCAGTGTAAATTCAAGCGATGCCATAAGTTTAGAATCAATTAAAGAATTAGGAGGCAAAATTGATAAAATTGAGACAGAAATTGGTTCTTTATCACATAGAGCAGATTCTACAGCATTTGTAGGAGAAAATCTCAAACTAGTTCAAGAAGATTTCTCAAATTTTAAATCAAATGTGTTTGATAAAACAAACAATATTGAACAAAAAATTAGTTCAGTGTCAGATACTCTAAAAAGGCAAGAAGCATCAACCACAGAATTTCATAAAAAATCTGAAAAATTATTTCAAGAAATACAATCAGTCAAAAATGTTACAAACAAAGCTTCTAGTGATTCATCAAAAGAAATGATGGCACTGTTGAAGTTATCAGAATATCAATCAAACATTAGAATGAATACAGAATCAAAATATGGGGAATCAAAAGATCTTGAAAAAATGGCTAGTCTCACATCAGAAATTGTGAATTTATTTGATAGAATTTCAATTGAATCAGGTGAAAAAATACCATTACCTCACGAAGTAAGACAATGGGCAGTAAGTAAAATTTTAGATTGTGCAGATAAATGGGAAATTAGATTTAGTGATGTATATTCAATTCTAACAAATGCTATTGGAAGAGACATGTTAAAAGAATCTATTAGAATTCAACAAGTAAGAGATATTTATGGAATTAGAGCTGTAGATGAAATTAGAAAAGATCTAAATATTTCTTAAACACCGATTGTATCAGATTCTTTAAGCTGTGTTCTTTTTCTTTTTAATGCAGAAAAGATTCCAATAATTACAGCAATCCAAATAATACTAGAAAATACATTTGCAATACTGACATACATGTATGGTGTTGCATCCATAATATTTTGTCGAAGTAAATCGGCTCTGTTGTTAATATCCATCATCCCTGTGTGATATGCAGAATTGTTTGGTGGAATTGCAGAAATCTCATTAACACTTACAAGCATGGCATCCACATTATTTTGAATTCTAATGAAGTTAGTTGATTCAGTTGCAAAAATCCATACAGGATTCTTAGAAATAATTTGACTATGTGTATCAGTAGTTTCAGGTAATTTCTCCAGCAGTGGTACTAAATCTAATTGGATAGCAATTAGATGTGCACGTATAGTTTCAGGTTCAGATGAGCCTATTATTCCATCAAAATGACCTCGAATTCTATCTAGAGGATAAATATCAGAATTATATCCATTGATTGCCATAAATCCACCAAAAATTATCAATCCCAAAATTCCAACCATTGATAGTTTGTAAACAGTATTTGCCATTTTTTCTTTCTTCGTCATTTTACGTTGTTCACTTGATTTATTTCTTTTAAATTTCGTATGAGATAGGCTCATGTAAGCAATAAAGAAAAACCCAATAGTTTGAATTGCAATAATTGGAACAAATACAGGGTTATTTGAAAAGATTGAGATAAAAATTGCAAGTACACCATAAACACCAAAAAATATTTCCAAAAGAGTTGTTTGGGTAAAAGGTAAATTGTATGCTTTACCTTTCCAATCATCTTCTTTTTTGATTATACCATATTTTGGAGTTCTAAGGAATTCATTTTTCCTACCAAAGACAGCATCAAAAACTGCAACTGTATTATTTACAGACATTCCAGCATTGTAAACCAATAACGCAGGCAATAGTTTAGCTTTAGATTTCCACGTTTTACCATACATATTTTGTATAATCAAAATGTATGCACCAGGTCCCATTGCAAGATATGTTGCAAATGTGATGATGGGCAGAAAACTTACAACATAGAGATTAACTTGACCAGCTAAAAGAATGGGCAATGCTAAAAATTGTATCAACATTAAAGGATAAACAATATGACGTGTTAATTGAACAAATGCCTGAATTTTTGCCTCAATTGAAATTTTACGTTTTACAGTAATATCAAAAAGTAATTTTGTTGCACACTGAATAGAACCTTTTGCCCAACGAAATTGTTGTCTTTTTGCAGCATTCATTTGTGCAGGAAGTTCAGCATCAACTACAATATCAGGTAAGAATACACATTTCCATCCTTTCATTTGAGCTCGATAACTCAAATCAAGATCTTCAACTAGAGTTGCAGTATGCCAACCACCAGCATCTTCAATGCAATCACGTTTCCAAATTCCAGCAGTGCCATTAAAATTCATAAACAAATGAGAATCACTTTTTGCCTTTTGTTCGATTAGAAAATGAAAATCAAGACTTAGTGCTTGTACTTGTGTAATAGTGGAATAATCTTCATTCACATGACCCCAACGACATTGGATTAATCCAATATTTGGTTTTGAGAAATGAGGTATAGCTTTTTTGAGAAACCATGTTGGAGGGATAAAATCTGCATCAAAAATTGCAACAAGTTCACTGTCTGTAATTTGCATAGCATATTTGAGAGCACCTGCTTTGTACCCCTTTCTTGTTCCACGACGAATATGTTCAATTTGAAATCCTTGAGTCTTGTAATAATTTACAGTTTTTTCTAGTAAATCAACAGTATCATCATCAGAATCATCTAAAACCATTATATTCATTTGAGTTTTAGGATAATCCAAATTACATACTGCGTCCACTAATCGTTTTGCAACATACTTTTCATTGTATATTGGAAGTTGTATTGTTACAGAAGGAGTTCCAAGGTCAACAGTTTTTGCAGCCTTATTTCTTCGATTAGCAAGAAAAACAAGATAATAGAAATTACAAGTATATGCAGTGATCAAAATTGCAGAAATTATAAACAGATCAAATACTAATTGAGTGAAAGGATTTCCAGCCATCTTTAGCTGCACAAAAGTAGTTATCGCTATTTATAGTTGCAAAAAATACAATTATTTTTGCTCATAAATTTTGATTGCTTGTGGAGGACAAACTCCCTCACATGCAAGACAGAAAATACAATCAGGTTCTTTTGACATCAAAGGTTTTTGATCAGATGCAGGGTTTCCAGGAGAATCAAACCATTCGTAAACTCCAACTGGACAAGCTTCCAAACATCCACCATCTGCAACACAAATATCATAATCTACTGAAACAAATTCTCCCCAAACACCCATTATTCCATTACTGGTACCTTTACGACCCCAAGTTTTGATAGTATGTTCAGCAGCTTCAAATACAGCAGATTGTTTCATTTTTGATTTATAATCAACATCAATTGGTCCAGGTTTTGCACCATCAGGAATTTCAATTGAACCATCATCATCATCTTCCTCATCATCTGTAGCTTCAACAGGTTTTGGTTTTGCACCAAGAACAATTTTTGCAAGGGGAGTTAGTTCTTCTAGTCTTTGAATAGCAGCAAGTTCAGGAATTTTTTCAGATTTTGCTAAATGTGATATCATTTTGTCTGCCAAAATGGTATTACGTAAAATAGTGTCAATAACCATTTTTGCAAAATGATCGGCTTTCTTTCTATAATCTTTAACCCAATTAGGATCTCCAAATTTCTCAATTGGAAATACCTGATAAATAATATCAACAACTTCACCAGTTACAATTTCTACTGTTACTGACAAATCAACTTCTTCGTATCCTTTCTCATCAGGATCATCCATGTTTTGTTCTTTCCAACGATATGTAGCGTAAATCCTATCAGCATACATATCCATTTCAAATGCTTTTTTCAAACCATCATGAACAGATTTTATTTCAACGGGTTCTTCAAGTTTAATTGGTAACCTATACAATCCAAGTTTAAATCCGTGTAATGGATAAACACCACGTTTTGCAGTTGGAGCCTCCATGGACCAAACCCGATCTTTTAAAAGTAATGACATCCGTTTTTTGTGAGTAGAATTTAGTTAAAAACGTTATCAGTCTTCATCTTGAGGACAAGTAAGTTCTCGGAGTTCAGTGTATTTTTTTTCCATTGCATTTGCATGAACTAAAACAGCAGATAGATCATAGGAGTCTTTTGAAAAATACCATCGAATAGGAACCCAATGTCCAATTCCATCCATATCATGAATCATTCCCTTATCAGCCTTAACTTTCAGAGTTTCGTCTTCAGATGTTTCTTTAATCTCCAGTCCGCGCTTGGTTTTATCTTCTAAAATTAAAGCAGTGTTACCATCTTTGATAAAATAGAAAGAACCTTTTTCAATAACTGGAAGATCTAAAAGCAATTTATTTTTCCACAGGATTACCTATCATGTTACCCCATTCTGTCCAAGAGCCATCATAATTTCTCACCTTTGGGTATCCAAGAAGATATTTTAAAACAAACCAGCTATGAGATGAACGTTCGCCAATTCTGCAATAACAAATTACATCTTTATCTGGAGTCACACCCTTTGGTTCATAATTTTGTTTTAATTCTTCAACTCCTTTGAACGTACCATCAGCATCATTAACTGCAGTTGCCCATGGGATATTATTTGCATCAGGAATGTGTCCACCTCTTTGTGCATGTTCCATTGGATATTCTGGAGGAGCTGTAATTTGACCAGAAAATTCTGCAGGAGATCTTACATCAACCATTACAGTGTCTTCTTTTCCAATTCCTCGACTTACATCAAATAGATATGCGCGCAATCCTTCATCAGGAGGTTGTCCAATGTATTGTGATGGAGAAATTTGTGGTTCATCAGTTGTATAATCACGATTTTCTAATTCCCATTTTTTTCTTCCACCATTCATAATCTTTAGATTTTCATGTCCATAAATTTTGAAAACCCAGAAAACAAATGCTGCAAACCAATTATTAAAATCACCATAAAGAATTACTTCAGTATCAGCAGTAATTCCATTTTTAGACATTAATGCTTCAAATTCTTTTTTACTAATAATATCTCGAGTTACAGGATCATTGATGTCACGTTTCCACCAAATTAGACTTGCACCATTAATGTGACCTTTTTGATATCCATTTACAGGGTCATAATCAACTTCAACTAATTTCCTACTTTCATTTGGGGGATTCTGAGATAACCATTCAGTATCAACTAAAACTTCTGGGTGTGCGTAACTCATGATAGAAAGACTTTGTTTTCATACTTAATTGTTTTTACAAATATGCCTAAAAATATCATTTTTATGTAAATACAATTCAAAACAACTTACTTGAAACTAGAAAATGTCGCAGTTGTAAGCAAAGTTGGAAATAAAGATTCAGAAAATGCTGCAAGAGATGTTGCAAAAAAATTGCTAACAAAAAAAGCAAAAGTATACACAATTTCACCAGTAGATGTAGAAGGTGCAATCCAAATGGAAACACTTGAAGAAATTAAAAATGTAAAATTAGATTTAGTAATCACATTAGGAGGAGATGGAACAACACTTCGAGTTTTTCGAAATTTAGAAAATGAAACACCAATTTTGACAATTAATGTTGGAGGTAACAGAGGGATTTTAGCAGAAATTACAATTGAAGAAATTGATGAAGCAATCAAAGATATTTCAGAGGACAAATTTTTCTTAGACAAAAGAACTAGAGTAACTGCAACAAGCGGAGGAAAAGAATTCCCACCAGCATTAAATGAAATTTACATTAGTAGAGCAAACTTAACTAAAACTGCAGAAATTGAAATTAAATTTCAAAACGACACAGTAAAACAAAAAATGGATGGAGTGATAATTGCAACACCTAGTGGTTCAACAGGTCATTCATTTTCATTAGGAGGTCCAATATTACATGAGAGTTTAGATGTATTAATCATCACACCAGTTGCACCAGTTTACAGATTAGCATCATTAGTTGTTCCAGATGAAAAAATTGAAATCATTTGTTCACATGATTGCAATATAGCAGTAGATGCACAAGTTGTAAAATCAGTAGGATATGAAGAACCAATAATTATTAAAAAATACAAAAGTCCAGCAATCTTCATTAGATTGAAAAAAAGAGGACTAAGACAAATGAGTAAACTTGGATTTTAGAATTTTAGATGCCAGTGCATTTTATGCAGGAGTACCATTCAGATCATCTGAAGATTGCTACACAACATCACAAGTCTATGATGAAATACAGCATATTAAAAAAAATCATGATGCACTGGGAACATTACTAGAAACAAATAGGCTCAAAATCAGAGAACCTAATGAACAATCAACTAATGCTGCAATTAAGGCAGCAAAAGAAACAGGTGATTTGCCACAATTATCAAAACAAGATATTTCAATTATTGCATTAGGTATGGAGACAAAAGGTCAAATTATTACAGATGATTTTGCAATTTCTAATGTTGCAAAAAACATAGGATTAGACATTGCCCCAATCATGACAAAAGGAATCAAAGATGTAGGGAAGTGGATTCATTATTGTCCAGGATGTAAAGCAAGTTATCAAGGTGGAAAAGAGTGTTCTATTTGTGGAACTGCATTAAAGAGAAAATTACTCAAATAATTTTTTTTTAAGAATAATTATTGTTGTGAAATGTAAAATACAACACTAACATTTGTAGTAATTTCTTCATCACCAGACATTATTGGTGCAGATTTCATAGATGATTCTGCAAATCCATCAAAGGATGCACGCATTGGACTATCGTAGTAAGGTACTACGTTATCATGTATAATTACAGATTTCACTCCAACAATTTTTTGGTTTAATGGAACAAGTGCTTTTTCTGCCTTTTGGGTTGCATCATTAATAGCATCAGCAATCAAGTTATCACTAATTTTTTGTAATTTATCATCAGATAATTGAAATGAAATGTTATCAACACGATTAGCTCCTGAAGAAACTGCTGCATCAATAATATCTCCGGCAGAATTAATTTTATCAGTTTGAATTAATAAAATATTTGAAACGCGATATCCATTTAGAATTTGTTGCCAATTTCCACTAAAATCTTTTATGTTATCATATATTGGATAAATTGAAAAATTTGATGTTTGAATTTCATCTTCAGAAATTCCAGAATTAGTTAACGCAGAGATTACAGAATTTAGAGAATCAGAATTTTGAGATAATGAATCATTAGCAGTTTTGGCTTCAGATTCAACTCCAAGTACAATCACTAATGAATCAGGATTTGAAGAAGCCGTTGCACTACCAGAAACAGATATGGTTTGTTCAGAAGGATCATATTTTTTCAACCATTCATAGATTAATTCTTCAGGAATTTCATCCTCAAGTACTTGAGATTCGACTTGTTTATCACTTTGAGTTAAAGTTACAGCAAAAGCTAAAACAAAAATCACACCAACTACAACTGCAATATTCACACGATTATCCATAAAATTTCCAAAATTACATACTATAAAAATTGATAAAACAAAATGACAGTAATGGTTATGTCAGTGTCTTTTGGTTACTTTCTTTTTGAAGTTTATTTTTAGTAGTTAGCATATTTTTAATTTTTTTTGCACGAGCTTCACCTAGTCCTTCAACCTTTGCCAATTCAGAAGTAGTTGCTGAAAAAACTTTCAACGGAGTACCAAATTTTTCAAGCATTCGAACTGCAAATTTTTCACCAATTCCAGGTAAACTACAAAGTGTTGATAATTGCTGAGTTTCTAAATTAGAGGATTTTTTTATTTTTTTCAAGTAAGGTCCTGTGGGACCATCCTTTTTGGAACACATTGAAACCAATAATTTTGCAGTATGAGATGCACTAGGAGTTGGAATTATAGGAATTTTAAATTCAAGTGTAATTCTAGACAGAGCACCATAGAAAACTAAAGGGTTATCAGTAATTTCTTCAACTTCATCAACATTACCTTCAACCAAAACAATAGGATTTGTAAAATGTTCTTTGAGTCTGGCACATTGATCATAAAGTCTTCCATCAAAAACAGAAGCCATCAAATCTTTGATACTTTTTCTTTCAACAATGGTTTCAGGTGCAACAATATAGTCACCAATAGGAAGTGTTTTCATTTCTACCCCCATACCAAC
>CABXQD010000023.1 GCA_902514275.1 uncultured marine group I thaumarchaeote
TTTTAGATGATGCAGGTGCATGTAGTATGCATCCTGATAGACCTGGAGTTTGAAGAAGTTTCTGTTAATCTATATGGTTTTAAAAAATTTTCACCAGATGAAATTTTGATAGGATGTGATTCACTTTGACCAATAGAATCAATTTGATTGGGATTACTATTCCAACTTGGTGCATGAACAGAAACTATAATTTTATCAGTCCAAGAATAAACTGGTTTATCTGTAAAAATTGGTGCAAAAGGTTTTTGATAATCAGGAATAGATTCAGCATAAACTGGACTTAAAATTAGCATAAATGCTAACAAAAATTCGTACATGAACTAAATTAATTAAAATCAGATTTAATGTTTGACTAAAAATTTTTAGGATTACTCAGTAGGTAAGGATATTGCCAATATGTTATCACCACGTAACAAAACTTTTCCAAGACTAAGATGTTTTTCTTCAGTAATATCTTCAGCATTGTTTAATGTTAAATTCATATGAATATCAAAATCAATTAAAGTTCCTTGAACAGTTTTTGTATTTCTTAAACGAAGTAATACAGTCTTACCTTGACAACTAGTCATCAGTGTAGAAATTTCATCAGCCATAATTTTCACTTAATTTTATTTTTTCTTGCTCACTTGCATGTACAAATCAACAGTTCCACTTCCAATTGGAATGTTACTACCGACAATTACGTTTTCAGTAATACCTCTAAGTTGTTCAATTTCTCCACCTAATGCTGCATGTGCAATAGTTGGTACAGTGATTTCGAATGCAGCTCTTGCAAGAACACTATCTTTAGTACCAGCAATACCATGTCTACCAATTTGTTGCATGTAACCTCTTGAACACATCAAATCAGACACCAGCATAATGTATCTATTGTCAACTTCCAAACCTTGATCTCCCAAAGTATGATTAAGTTCATCAATTAATGCAAATCTTGCAGCCTCAATTCCCAAAGTTCCTGCAATTTCAAATACATTGTTTGTTCTAACATTTCTTTTATCGATGCCTTGAACTTCTAAGACTTTAGCAATATTTGATCCAGTAGTTTGAATAACCCATTCATCATCTTTTTGGACCAATGTAACTCGTTCAATGTCTGGAACTCCTTTAACAGTAGTATTGAGTACTTTATTTCTAATTGCAATTGCAGTTGCAGTATCAGATTCTTCAACTAAATTCAAAGTAATTAACTCGCCAGTTACTTCCATCTTGAATTTTTTGTTTGAAGAAAGTGCTGCTTCAACTTCTGCAACAGAACAACCTCTTTCTCTAAGTCTATTTTCACTTAAAATTAATTTAATGTTAGTAGAATAATCAGTTTCAGTATCTGCAATTAATGCACTTACTTTAGTTTGTAAAACATTTCTTGCAACTTCAATTGCTTTTTCTCTATTAGTTTTGATATCTTTATTCAAGTAGACATCCATAGTTGGAGTAACAGGTTTCTTTCTAGCATCAACAAGTTCAATTAATCTTGGAAGACCCAATGTAACATTTCTTTCTTTAATTCCTGCAAAGTGGAAAGTTCTCAAAGTCATCTGAGTACCAGGTTCACCAATAGATTGTGCTGTTACAATTCCTACTGCTTGTCCAGGTTCTACTCTAGCATTATCATAAAGTGAAAGACCTTTCTTACATACTGTCTCAACTCCAGACTTACTAAGACCAGATTTGTTTAATGCATCAGTAACAAGTTTGGTTAATCTTGGACTAAATGTTTTAGTGTATTTTTTAGTTAATGTTTCAATTTCATCCTTTGTTGCTTTTGCTCCAGAATCAACCATAGCTTGGGATGCAGCTAATCTACTTGGATTAAATGCCTCACCATGATCACTTTTCTGTACATCAATTCCATCTTCACCATAAAGGAATTGTACAATATGTCCATGAGGATCTCTTACAGTTCCATCATATTCTAATCTAATGTGTTCTAATGCGTTAATCAATCTACGTTGCATGTAACCACTTTGTTGTGTTCTGACTGCAGTATCTACAAGTCCTTCTCTACCACCCATTGCGTGGAAAAAGAATTCTAATGCAGATAATCCAGTTCTGTAATTTGATTTTACAAATCCATGTGCATCAGGATTACTATCATGTTCTTTATAGTGAGTTAATGCACGATTTGCATATCCATCATTCATTCTATTACCTCTTCTAGACTGTTGACCTAATGCACCGGCCATCTGACCTACATTAAGTGCTGAACCTCTGGCACCAGTGGTAGCCATGATTTTTCCAGCATTACCATCATCAAGTGAATCATTAGCAGTGTCTCCTGCTTTAACTCTGGCTTTACCTAATTCATTAACAATGTAAGCCTCTAATGCTTCTTCAGCTTTCATACCTCTTGTAAGTTTTAATGTTCCTTTTTCATATTGAGAAGTCAAATCAGCTACAACATCATATGTATCACTAATATCATCTAGAATCTGTTGTTCATTCTTTTCTGGGACTACAAGATCACCATAACCATAACTAAAGCCGTAGTGAGTGATGAATTGTTTTACCATAATTAAGATAGAATTCAAAAAGTTCTTTCCAACAGCGTTACCATAGTCTTTTGTAATTCTGTGCAAAACACTTTCAGGCTCTTCTGCACCAATGGATGTTTTATCAATTACACCACCAATTAATTCACCATTTTTAATTACAACATCATTTGCTTTTCCACCAGTACCTTTTGACCATTTTGACGTTAAGGTATAGTTGAAATCATTTGGTAAGAATAAGGAGAATAATTGTTTTCCAGTATATGCTGGACCGTCTTTTGTTTTAGTACCAGGTTTTGGAAGTGGATCAGTATAACCACCAAGCATTGCATAGTTTGAGAATTCTTGAACAGACAAAACAGTATCATCTTTTGTTAAAAGATATGCACCAGTTACAAAGTCTCTTAGTGCTCCAATAATTGGACCACCATATCTTGGTGAGATTAATTGATCTTGAACTCTCATCAAAAGAATTGCTTCTGCTCTAGCTTCTTCACTTTGTGGAACGTGAAGATTCATTTCATCACCGTCAAAGTCTGCATTGTATGGTGGACAAACAGATGGGTGTAATCTGAAAGTCTTTCCAGGGAGTACTCTTACATAATGAGCCATAATTGACATCTGGTGAAGTGATGGTTGTCTGTTAAACATTACAATATCTCTGTCTGCAAGATGTCTTTCAATTAAATATCCAATTTCAAGGGTTTCAGCAATTGTTGAACGATCTTCAACAAAGTCCAATCTAATTTTTACACCATCAGGTCTTACAATATAGTTAACACCTGGGAATTTTTCGGGTCCATTGATTACCAATTTTCGCATTCTATCAATATTCCATTCAGTTACAATTTCAGGAATTGTTAATTTCATTGCGACTGCTTCTGGTACACCAACTTCAGATAAATCCAAGTTAGGATCAGGTGAAATTACAGTTCTACTAGAAAAGTCAACTCTTTTTCCAGATAAAGAACCTCTAAATCGACCTTCTTTTCCTTTGAGTCGTTGAGTTAATGTTTTTAGAGGACGTCCAGAACGGTGATGAGCTTGTGGAATACCAGAAACTTCGTTATCAAAATACGTAGTAGAATGATATTGTAACAAATCTACCAAGTCTTGAACAATTAACGGAGGTGTTCCAGCTTCTTTACTTTCTTTTAATCTCTGATTAACTCTAATGATATCTACCATTTTGTGTGTCAAATCATCTTCAGATCTAATTCCAGTTTCAAGAATAATTGATGGTCTAACAGTAACAGGTGGAACAGGTAATGCTTGAAGAATAAACCATTCCGGTCTTGCAGTTACAGGGTCATAAGATAATAATGATAAATCATCATCAATAATTTGTGAAAATCTTTCTCTGATGGTAATTGGCAATAGTCTGTGTTCACCAATTTCAGTTTTCTCAACAAAGATAGTAGGTTTTGTAAATACTAATTCATATTGTGTTTTTCCACAATGAGGGCATTCTTTTGCTTTCTTTGCTTTTTCAATAATTTGTTCAGGAATACGTTTTTGAGAAACTACAGTGTAAGCAGCATGTTTGTCTTTAATATTTTGGAAGGCATTTAGATCTTCTTGTGGAACTTTTAATCTTGCACAAGAACGACATGTAGATTGTAATAATTTGTAGATGTTATCAATAAATGCAATATGTAAAATTGGTTCTGCCAATTCAATATGTCCAAAGTGTCCTGGACATCTAGCTGCAGTGTTTCCACAAGTTAGACATTTTTGACCAGGTTCAAGAGTTCCAAGTCTTCCATCCATCAGACCTCCTTGTACTGGCATTCCATCCTCATCATATGTTTCAGGTGCAGTGATTTCAGCAACAGAATATTTTCTAATTTCAGTTGGAGACCATACAGAAAAACGAATTCCATCAATTGCTTTAATTGCTTGAATAGACATCTTAGAGTTTCTCCTTTATGAGTAATCTTGGTGCAACATTTAGACTTTGCATTTCTTGTAATAATAATTTGAAAGCATATGCAATTGATACAGAAGATACTTTAGCTTTATCACCACAAACTCTGCAGACATATTTTCTTTGTTTAACATCATGATATGCTACAAGACCACATCTCTCACAAACAAAAATATCAGATTTATCAGATTCATCAAGTAATCTATCTTTTAATATCATAGAAGCACCATAAGCAATTAAACAATCTCTCTCCATTTCACCAAATCTTAATCCACCACCTCTAGCTCTTCCTTCAGTTGGTTGTTTAGTTAACATCTGAACTTGTCCACGTGCTCTTGCATGTATTTTATCTGCAACCATGTGATGAAGTTTTTGATAATATACTACACCAATAAAGACATCAACAGGAAATGCTTTTCCAGTTCTACCATCATACATGATTTCTTTTCCAGAATATTTGAAATTATGTGCATCCATTACTTCTTTAACTTCATCCATTTTTTCTCCAACAAATGCAGAGCCATCAAATCTCTTACCACGGAATGATGCAGCTTTTCCACAAACGGATTCCATCATCATTCCAACAGTCATTCTTGATGGGAATGCATGAGGATTAATCAAAACATCAGGAGACATTCCTTCAGCAGTGTATGGTAAATCTTCTGCTTTTGCTAAAATTCCAAGTACACCTTTTTGTCCATGTCTTGAAGCAAATTTATCACCAATTTCAGGAATTCTCATATCTCTTGCTCTAATTTTATACATTTTTCCGCCTTCATTAGATTGAGTCATTACAACAGTATCAATAACACCAGTTTCAGAAGGTCTCACACCAATTGATGTATCTCTTCTGTATGGACCAGAGGATTCAAACTCTCTATATTCTTCCATAAACCTTGGAGGACTAGTTTTACCAATTAAAATATCTCCACCTTTAACAGGGGATTCAGATGCTACAACACCATCTTCTTCAAGTAATCTATATGCACGTTCGCCTTTGTAACCTCTAATATTATCTTCAGCATTTGGAATTTCAAAGGCATCCCTCATTCCACCAGGATATTGTTTTGCTTCAGCATCATAAATTCTAAAGAAGAATGTTCTACCCAATCCTCTATCAACAGATGCTTTACTGAGAACAATTGCATCCTCAATGTTATAACCGTCAAATGGTAATACTGCAACTACACAATTCTGACCTGCTGGCCTATCTTCCAATCCTAAAAGTTTCATTGCTTTTGTGTTTACAGCAGGAACTTGTGGGTATAACATAAGGTGTTGTCTAACATAGGTACTAGTATTCATCATTGGTGTTGAAAATCCTAAACTTTGTTTTGCCATTGCTGATTCGTATGTATTTCTTGGTGATTGGTTGTGTTCTGGATATGGAATGATAGAAGCACCTGCACCTAAAATTGCTGGTGGGAATACTTCAAGGTGAGTATGTTTCTTGGAATCTTTTTCATCTAGGGTAACATAACAATTTTCTTCCTCGTTTGCATCAATCATTTCTAAAACACCCATTCTCAAAAGATCAGTCCAAGAAAGTAATTTCTTAGAAATTTTATCTAAAAGATCTTGTGTTAACAATGGTTTGTTATCTTTGATAATTATTAATGGTCTTAAAACACGTCCAGCATTACAATTTACATATAATCTTCTTGTTGCTTCATCATGCTCGTCAGATTTATGGAATGAAACTCCTACATGTGGATGAATTTTTGAATTTCGTCTTAGGTCTCTAAGAGATTCAGCTAATTCCAATCCATCTTTGTAATATCCAATTAAACGACCATCAACAAATATTCTAGTTCCATCTTTTTTCAAATCATCTTTTGCATCAAAGAAATGTACAGTTCCAAGATCATAGAGTTTTTCAACAATTTCTTCAGAAGGAACGTTCACTGAAATGATTCCAGATAATGCGAGATTTTTTACTAAACCACAGTTAGAACCTTCAGGTGTTTCACTAGGACAAATTCTTCCAAAATGTGTTGCGTGCAAATCTCTTGCTTCAAAGTTTGGTTGAGTTCTACTTAATGGAGATTGAATTCTTCTAAGATGACTAATTGTTGAAAGATAATTTGTTCTATCAAGCAATTGTGTTACACCAACTCTACCACGACCCCAGTTTCCTGTTGCAATGGCATTGTTTAGTTTATCAGTAATAATTCCAGGACGAATTGCTGCAGCAACAGCATTAATTCCACGTTTTTGACCTGAACGCTCTAATTGGTATTTCATATCTCTAACGAGATTTCTAAATGCAGTTCTAAACAAATCAGCAAGCATTTGTCCTGCAAATTTGATTACTTTATTTCCATAATGATCTTTATCATCAGGAGTAATCCAACCAAGTTTCAATTCTAACAATTTACAAGCTGCTTCACCTAGGAATTGTGCTTTTTCTTTTCTATTTTCAGGATGTTTACCCAAATGAGGCAATAGACCCCAATCAAGTAAAGTTTCAGCACGTTTAATTTGAAATTCTTCTAACATTCCAGGTGCAATTCTTTTACTGATGTAAACGATAGCATCTTTAGATGTAGGAACATCTCCTGCTTTTTCAAATGAACCCTCTAATTCATCTTGAAGTTCATCTACTAACGAAACTACTGCTGCAATTTCTTTATCAGATTCTAATCCCAATGCTCTCATTAAAGTAACAACAGGAATATCAACAGGAGAACCAGGAATTCTAGCAACAATCAATCCATCATTTTTCATAACTAATTCTAATTTTGCACGATAACCAACAATTGATGAATATACTTTAGCTTTGAAAACAGTATTTCCACCAACAAGTTCTCTATCGACAATAATTTTATTGTAAGAAAGATCTTCTAAACCGACAATAACTCTTTCAGAACCATTAATTATGAAATAACCACCAGGATCATTTGGATCTTCTCCATGTTCAATTAATTTTTGATTTGAAAAATTATTTAAAATACATGCATTTGATTTTGCCATTACCGGTACGTCACCAATATGTACAAATCGTGATTCCAAAATTTTTCCATCTTCAATAACACTAGCTTCCATCATAACAGGTGCAGAATAAGAAACATTTCTCAATCTTGCTTCAGCCGGAGTAATATGAGTAATAGAACCATCAAGTTCCATCATTCTCGGTTGTTGAAGTTTGACTTTACCTAATTGAATTTTATATGGATATTCAGCATTTTCAATATCAATTTGTCCAACTTCATTGATGATACTTTGTAATCCTCTTTCTAAAAATTCATCAAAAGAGTTTAAGTGTTGACGGGCAATACCTTCTCGTTTCAAAATATCTTGAATTACTGGCCAACGTTTGTTAGAAGGATCAGCCAAATCTAAATCTCCACCACATATCTATAGTAAAGGCTCTCACCTGCAGTTGGACTTGTTCTAGTGATTTTTATCATATCACCAGGTTTTACACCCAATCCCATAATTGCAGGATCATTTACAAAAATTAATGGTAATTCAGTTGGTTTACAATTGTATTTTTTTAAAACTTCTTCAGCATCAGATTTTGGAATGATTTCATGTTTTGGAACATACACATGATCAGGTACTAAAATTTGGTTTTTCTTAATTGCCATTTAGTAGGCCTCCAGATCGAACATTAAATGTAATAGTAAATAATACACACAAACTGAAAAAAATCACGTTCGGGTTAATATATATCTAATCTGAAACTTCAAATTTGCAGATCATGTTTTTCTATTGACTCGATTTGCAATATTAGCAGCAATTCCACCTGCAGCAATACCGTTATCAATATTCACTACAGATAATCCTAATGAACAACTTTGTAACATGGATGCCAAAGCTGCAATGCCTTTCTCACCATATCCATATCCCACAGATGTTGGAATTCCAATAATTGGAATATCAATCATCGTAGAAACTAATGTTGCCAAAGCTCCTTCCATTCCAGCTGCAACAATGATACAGTCAACATCTTCTTCAATCAATTTTTTCAAAATTGGAAATATTCTTTGTATTCCAGCAACTCCCACATCATAACTTGTAATACATTTACAATTCATTGCTTCACACATGAGTCGTGCTTCCTCAGCCACCCCAATATCAGAAGTTCCAGCAGTCA
>CABXQD010000024.1 GCA_902514275.1 uncultured marine group I thaumarchaeote
CTGCAAGAGTGACCGAAATTCCTGAAAAACCTAATGAAAATAATATCACAATTCCCATGATTGGAATTATCATCAAAGGATTTGGAAAAGTTACACCTATTGCCAAAGCAATACCGATTATCAAACTTGCTTGTAAAGCAGCAATTAAAGAAATTGCAGACATCTTTCCAATTGCAATTGCTGAGCGAGAAATTGGTGAAGTCAATGCCTTATTCATAAAACCATATCGTCTATCCCACAGTGTATTTACACCACCAAAAATACTAGTAAAAATTGCAGTTAAAATAATCACACCAGGAGCCATAAATTCAATGTATTCACCCTCAAATCCTACAGATTGAATCAAAGGCTGAGTTTCTGAGAATATATTTCCAACTACAATTATCCAGATAGCAGGTTGAATTAATCTAATTAAAACTCCACTTCGAGATTTTTTGTATCTCTTTAATTCTCTCCAAAAAATTGTATACGCATCATACATTATAGTAGTCATTGTCTTAACCTCTTCATTTTTGCATGTTCACGTCTTCGATTATATTTTGAATCATCATCTCTTATCTCATGTCCAGTGTAAGAAATGAAAACATCATCAAGTGTGGGTTGAGTTAAAGATATGGAATTAATTTTAATGTCAAGTTTTGAAGAAATTTGAAAAATTTTAGGAATTACTTCAGTCCCATTTGAAGTGAAAAGAGTTAATTTCAAATCATCTTCGTTAATTTTTTTGATAAATTCAATTTTTTTTAATTCTTCTAAAAATGAATTATTATTGTTACTACCATCAACAACTAATGAAATTATTTCATTACCTAGAGCATTTTTCATGTTTTCAGGAGTATCAATTACTTGAATTTTTCCATGATCCATTATTCCAATTCTATCACACAAACTATCTGCTTCCTCCATGTAATGAGTAGTAACAAAAATAGTCATTTCAAATTCAACGTGGATTTTTTTAATATATTGCCAAATTTTTCTTCGAGTTTGAATATCCAGTCCAACAGTAGGCTCATCTAAAAATAAGACTTTTGGATGATGTAAAAGACCACCAGCAATATCTAATCTTTTTCGCATTCCACCAGAATATGTGACAACAGCCTGATCCTGCTTATCAGAAAGTTCAATTAATTCCAAAACTTCATCAATTCTTTGATTAATTTCATTTTTTGGAATATGATTTAATTTTGCTTGTAATAACAAATTTTCACGTCCAGTTAGATATTCATCAACAGTAGTTTCTTGTTGAACAAATCCAATGTTTTCTCTAACTTGCTTGGCATCTTTTGTGACATCAAAACCTGCAATCAAAGCTTTTCCAGATGTAGGTTTTAGTAAAGTAGTAAAGATCATCATTGTAGTACTTTTTCCAGCACCATTAGGTCCCAAGAATCCAAAAATTTCTCCTTTCTCAACTGAAAAAGAAATATCATTGACTGCAACTAAATCCCCAAATGATTTTGTAAGAGATTTTGTTTCTATAAAATACAATGATTTGATCTCAAATTGGAATTATAAATTGCTAAGTATTAGATCAAACATTAATCATAAAAAATTTAAAAAGAGGATTTTGTGAACATGAATTATGAAAGGATTGTGTCAAAAATGTCACTCATCAAATGTAGAGATCACATTAGAGGATGGAAGTCCTGTTTGTGAAAAGTGTGCAAAAAAATAAAATTTAAGAAAAAAGAAGTTTAAAGAATTATTCAATATTTTTGAATTCTTCTTTAGTCATTTTTAAGATGATTTTTTCACCTATTCCCCAAATTTCAGATTTGGACAAAATTTTTGAATGCATTAAGCCATGACTGACTTCAATTGATTCCAATTCATTGGTATCTGGATGTTTATGCAATCTTTTGACCTTACCAATTTTATGGCTATCAATATCCACTACAGGAATTCCGGTTCTGACTGGCGGTCTACTTAGAAGTAGTTGTTCATCAGAAAATTTGTCGATATAGTCATGAGATAGGAAATAGTCTTTGTGGAATCCTTGGTGAATGGTTACACCAGATACAGAAAGTGAGTCTTGATGAATGTGTATGTGCTTGACTTTTCCATATTCAATTCCTTCTCTATCAATTACTTTTTTTCCAGTGAATGTATCAGCTGTGGCTATGTTTTCAGGCATTCCTTCTAATTTTACTGACATAAATTATTATTCATAAATTTCCTTATCATATCAAATATCAGAAATTTCTATCAATGAGGTTAAATTACTTGACAGAATATGAGATGTATGGAAATTCAAGAAGAAAGGTTCAGACCAACATTAATTACAAAAGGAAGGAAAACAGGCAAGCCTCATTCAGTATGGTTACGAGCTGTAAAGTATAATGAAAAAATATATTTTTCAAGACACCGCCCTGATGGAGATTGGTTTCAAAATGCGATTGCAAATTCTGAAGTAAAAATTCAATACAACAACATGGAGTTTACTGGAAAAGCATCACTGGTAACAGATGAAAAATTAAATCAAAAACTTTCTCAATTGAAATATCCAGGCGAACAAAGAGCTAATGAGAAAAGAGTTGCAATTGAAGTAACATTAGATTAAAACATAAAATGAAATTATTGAAACAATAAAAAAAATTATTTATAAAACATCCTCATATAGAATCGTTTGATTCTTTAATTGTTTGTCAAGTGTTGGCAAATATTTCATTATACAATAATTAACAAAATCACTAAATGAACGAATTCTATAATCAGATTCTAAAATTTCACTGTGTTTATCATAATATTGTTCTAATTTGTAGAGGGTTCTTTTTTGAAGGGGGACTAATCTATTGCGTTTAGTTACAAATCTAGGAGTTACTGGAGATTCTATTTCAGATTCTATTTCAGATTCTATTTCAGATTCTATTTCAGATTCACCTTTTAGAGTATTGAGTTCAATTGATTCTTGCATTTCAAAGACAAAAATTTTACTTGGTATAGATTTTGGAAGGCCAGAATTTTTTGAAATTATATCCACTACTTCACGTGCAACTTTATCAGACATTGCCAATTCTATTTTTGCAAGCATCGTAGAACGAACTGCAGAACCACCAACTCTAGAACCCTTTGATTGACTTACAAATCGACTATCTTCTAAATTTCGTTTATCAATAATATCTATGCCTAAAGCATCTAATTTTTCACGAATTGCGGGATAATTTTTTCGATTAATTATGGCTTCAATCTTTTTCAATAATTTTGTGAAAATCTTACAGGTTTTAAACATAATGGTAGTTTTGTAATTATGTAATGTGTAATCAAATGCATATCATTTGATAATCAAATAGAAGACAAATGGAACAAATAGATCATCCATAAGATTCGAATTTAACCTCATAACTTCCATCTTCACGTTTATTTTTTTCAGTTACGAAGTTTTTAGTCTTCAAATAATCCATAGTTCCATCAATAGTTCCTTGCCATCCACAGACATAAAACATAGTATTGTCTTTAGTAATTTTCTCTCCAACTAACTCATCAAGTGGAGATTTACCATCATCATTAGATCTTAAAAATTGTTCAATTCTACCTTTATGTCCATTCCATGCACGATTAGTCCATTCTTCAGGTCGACTAATTGCTGCCCGATATTTGAAATTCCACTTATCCTTACCTTTGTCAATACTTTCATTTTCTAAATCAGTCAAAAGTTGTTTGTAACTTAATTCATCAACATAACTTGCGCCATGCAAAACAACAATCTCTCTTTTATCATTAGTATCATGAAGATGTTGTGCAAAACTCACAAATGGAGCAAGACCAGTTCCGCCACCGATACACACAATTCGTCTTGTGTCTTTTTCTCCGCTTGGTAATGTGTCATTAATTGTAAGATTACCTGCAGGTTTTGCCCAACTAATTTTATCACCTACTTTTGCATTAAACAATAAACTAGTTAATCTTCCAGGAAGAGGTCTTCGAACCCATCTAATTACAAATTCAAAAAATTTTTTATTTTCTGGAGATGATGCAATAGAATATGCACGATTAACAATTTTACTTTCAAGAGGCAATCCAAGAGTCAAAAATTGGCCTGCTTTAAAATCAGGAACTCCGTTTTCAGGAGTGACACGAAAAATCCCTAAATCTTCTCGTAATGATTGAACGTAGGTAATGGTACCATTTTCCACGCTATATTTTCTCCCAATCAGTTAAGATAGAATTAACTTTTTCAATTATAGGATCATAGTTAATTCGAGGTTCAGTACTTACCAGCAATAATGTTCCCTTGAAAGGAATTGTAACTAAGGTGACATTATCATATTCAGTAAAAGTTAATCTTTCTTTTCCTAAACGAAAAGTAAAATTTTGTGCTTTTCTCCATCTTTCTAAAGTATAATGAATAGACATTCCAACTTCATGATCAGATAAGAGAGAATCAAGATTATCTTTTTGTTCACTGTGTAGAATTTTTGATTTATCATTTACAAATCCAGTAAAACGAATATGTTCATCAGCATTTAATATTTTTGAACAAAGTTTTTCATAGTTTGGTTTTGTGATTACTTCTTCAGCCATTCCCATTCAGGTCTCTCTTCATAATCTTTTTCATCATCCATGCAACATCAAGAATTATCTTTCTTTTTGTTAGACGTTTGCATGTAATCTTCTGGAGATAGTTTAAACTCTTCTTCATCAGAATAAGCTGCTTCAGCATGTTCACTGATGTCTAAACCAATGTCTTCCTCTTCAGGTTCAACACGAATTCCAATAAGATGTTTAATTAGTTGTAACAAAACCCAAGTACCACCAAAGCCCATAACAGCAGCTACACCAATACCAACGGCTTGAATCCAAATTTGATCATAATTACCATATAACAAACCATCAACACCTGAAGGATTAATCAAAGTACTTGCAAAGATACCAATTCCCAATGCACCTACAATTCCTGCAATTCCGTGAACAGAACTTACATCAAGTGCATCATCAATTTTTAATTTATCTCTAATTAAGACAACGCCACCATAAGATAGAATACCTATTGCGATTGCAAGAACAAATGAGTGTTCTACACTAATGTATCCAGATGCAGGAGTAATTCCTGCAAGTCCAGCAATTGCACCATTAATTGTAGCAACAATTGATGGTTTTCCAGTACGCATCCATGATAATCCTGCCCAAATTAATGCAGATACAGAAGATGCTAAGTGAGTAACAATAACAGTATTTCCGGCTACACCACCAGAGGCAAGTGCACTACCGGCATTAAATCCAAACCAACCTAACCACAACAAGGAAGAACCTAGTACGGCTAAAGGTATGCTGTGTGGAATGTTAATTGCAGGACCAAAGCCTCGTCTTTTTCCAAGTACAAGTGCAGCAGCCAATGCAGCCATTCCTACAGTGGTATGAATAACAATACCACCAGCAAAGTCAACAACACCTAGTTGTGCTAACCAGCCACCACCCCAAACCATGTTAACAATTGGGTAGTAGATGAGCATTGACCATGCAGATATGAATATGATAAAGGAACTAAATTTCATTCTTTCAGCAATTGTTCCAGTTAGTAATAATGGGGTAATACATGCAAACATTAACTGGAATTTAACAAAGAGTACTCCAGGTATACTTGGTGCATATTGTTCTAAAGGTGCATCCCAAGGAATACCTTTCAAAAATGACCAATCAAGATTCCCTATAACACCAGTGGTAGAAGGACCAAATGATAGACTAAATCCAAAAACAAACCACATTACACTAAGTAATGACATTCCGAAAAATATTTGCATAAAAATTGAAACTGTGTTTTTCTTTCTCAATAGACCTGATTCAAACAAACCAAGTGCAGGGATCATTAGCAATACTAAACATCCGGCTATTAACATCCATGCAGTATCACCAGTATCTATCATAATTATAATGGAATCGAGTTTTTGCATTTAACAGTTATCCAATTTGATTATCAATGATAATCAATAGACATACAATTTCTAAATTATTATTTACTTTAACAAATAAAATCAATCATGTTAAAACTTGAAATCATACTTGCAGAAAACGATGTAATGAATATTAGTGAAGGATTAAAAGAAATTGGAGTTGGAGGACTAACTGTTGTTAAAGTTAGAGGAAGAGGTGCAAAAACTGCAGCTGAAATACATTCATCAAAAGGAATGGAAATTTTTGTTCCTCACTTTGCAGACAAATACAGATTAATGGTTGTAATTCCAGAATCAAAAGAAGAAAAAACAGTAGAGATTATCAAAAAATATGGTAGAGAAGGTAAAATATTCATTTCACAAATGTTACGTGCAATTGACATTAATTCAGGAAATGAAGGCGAAGAGGTAATCTAAATGAAATTATCATTTGAGAAAATTAAATCTTCAAAATTAACTAAAAAAGACTATCTAAAAATTCCAGTTATAGCAGGAATAATTTCAATCCCACCAGTAATTATGACTTATTGGACAATGTGATAAGAGTAAATAAAATGAGTTTATTACTAATTACAAAAAGAGGAACAAGTAAAAAAATCACAGATGAAGAAATTAATGTTAATTGGGCAGGAGATAAATTTAAAGAATTTCAAGAAAAAACAAAAGAGCATATTTTCTTCAAAAAAAGAAAAAAAACAGCTATTTCATCAACCAGAGGAACTCAAAGAAAATATTTAGAAAAAGCTGAACAAATTATTCCTAAACCAAAACAAGCATACATTACCATTAATAGAGGAACAAAAAGAATACTAGTAGATTTAAAATGAATTTAGAAAAAATTATTCCTCAATTAAGTAAATCAAAAGTGTTCATTGTAAAATTAGGTTTTGCAGCATTAGGTATGACTTTGATTGGACTGTACTTGTTTGCAGATTATATCTAAATCAGATTAAACTAAATGAACTACAGTTGAAATACCACGTTTATCAATTTCAACATCATTTTCAAATTCACTAAGAGTAACAGTAAATGAAATTACATCACGGGGTTTTGCATTTTCTGCGTTAAGTTTTAAACAAATATCCAACTCATCAAATCCCCCAGTAGGCAAATTAGTTTCTTCTAAAAATGCGCCACAAGTAGATTCTATTCTAAATCTGTCATCTTTGAAATGATATCCAAGTTTCATTTTTCTATTTTTTCTAGGATGTCCTTTAACAATTACATCAATAATTCCAGGTTTTGTTTCAGTATATCCAGATTTTTGATTTACAAAAACTCCAATTTCAAGAGGTTTACCAGCAGTAGATTCCGCCATTTTTTGAATTCCATCATTCATAATTACATCTACTGCCTTGATAGATTGTGCAACTTTTGCTAACCATTCATTTGTTCTAGTAATAGTTGCATGAATTCCGGAACGTCTTCGTTTATCTTCATCTTCTGGTAATTTGTAATAATCAACCCATGCTTCATAATCATGAGAAATATCTTCAATGAAATCAATACAAGTACGCTTGTACTCGTTAGGATCATCTGTTCTTTCAGATTCATCACCAGTCCTCATTCCATCATAACCTTCAGGCATTGCCATACACTGAATCAATTACAGTTCTAAAAAAACTGATCTTGATAGAAATTAATCAACAGTGAATAGTTTTCCAAAATAAACAAATTAATTCATAAATTTTTTTGATTTCAAAAAGAAAAAATTATGGGATTAGCATAATAGCTGTACCCATAATAACTAGAAATCCTACAAAAAGAACAGAACGTTCTTTTTGATCTTGTAGAAGTTTCTTTTCAAGCATAATTTTCATTTTATAATTTAGATTTTAAACAATGTATCTTATTTTTACGAACATATGATACAGAAATTAATATATTAATTCATGATATCGATTTTTGATCTTTTTATTTAGATCCTAGTGTTTAGAATAAGATTAATCGGAACCAACTACAGTGATTGCAATTAAAACAACTGCTAGTGCGGCAACATATCCAAGAATCCTAGCTTTATTCATACAAAGAATTAGAATTAGCCGTATTTATTTTGATTTTCATTCAAATTAATGATTATAATAGGAATTTTTTTAGATAACAATTATGATATTTACAGAATTGATCACAGATCTTCAAAATGAATTAAAAAAAGAACTTGCACAAATCAGATTTC
>CABXQD010000025.1 GCA_902514275.1 uncultured marine group I thaumarchaeote
TTTATTTTTATTGTCTCTATACGATAACATTGTTTCAATTGCACCATATACTAACAGAATAAATGAAACTGATCTGAAAATATGTTCTAACTGAACAGTTGAAACTAGAAAAAATGGAAAAATTCCTATTGATCTAAAGTAATTAGATTTTGGAAAAAATGATTTAATGCTATGGGAAAATGCAATAAAAAAATATCCTACCGTTTGAATAATAATCCCTACTGTTTGTATCCATCTTTCTATACTTCCTGATTTTATTATAAAATCTTCCACCATGTAGCCTGACCATATGACAAAAAATCCTAAACTTATTGAAAGAAATGCAATTGTTAGTCTAAATAATGTTGGACTTCCTGTATTTCTAAATCCAATATATGACATGACTCCTATTGCAAGTCCAACTAAAAATCCCACAAAGTTTAGTATGTTTTCTAATAAAAATTCCAATGATGTTTAGTAATTTCTTTAAGTAATTATTTTAATCTGATGAATCATTTTACTATTTTGTTAATCCCATTCATCTAAGGAACCTGCTGTATGTCCTTCTGTACTGCCACCAGATGCGTAATCTCCTAAAATGTCTGAATATTTGGGTTGATTATGAGCTACAAATTTTACATATTCTCCATAACTCATATCTAAATCACATGATCCACATTTAACCAATGAATAATCCATTGCCATTTCTGCATCTTCATTACATTTTGGACATTTGATCTTCATACATTGTAATATTGTCCATGAATTATTATTACTTTACATCAAAAAAAGATAAAAGGAGTTATTTCTTGTTGCTTTCTATGAGTCGTACATGCACAAAATGCAAAAATTCTATTCCTGATACTGAACAATTGGGTCCAGTTAATGAAAAATATCCAACATGCACAAAATGTTGGGCTGAATGGAAAGAATACCAAGTCATGGTAATGAATGAAATGAAATTAGATATGTCAATGGTTGACCATAGAAAATTATTAAAAAAACATGAAAAGATCTTTGTAGGTGTATTATCTCCTGAAGGAGAAATAATTGATTACACTGATGAAGATAATAGAAAACCTGATGAACCACAGGTAAATTAAATTTTTAAATGAACTTTTGCATTATTTGGAATCATAATTAGAATTTTCTTTCTTTCCTCATCATTTAGATTTCCAATAATTCTTTTAATTGTGTTTGAAATGGTTTCTTTTTCATTTTCTTCTAATTGTAAAAACATTTCTAAAATTCCATCTAGATTAAATGCAATTAATTTTTCTGGATGCACTAGAGATTGTTTTATGTATGCTAAAAACATCCCTTCTCTGTGTTCTTCTGAAAGATTTGCTACAATTTTTAACCAAGATTTAAACAACTTGGAGAAATTAAGAAATGGAATAGTTGGACCTGCTTCTAACGCATTGTAAATGATTTCTTTTTTATCTTCTTCTTCTTTTGAAAAGAACTCTATCATTCTTTTTTTTAAAATTGGTGTTCTTAGAAAATCTGGTAAACTAGCAAGATTAACTATGATATTTCCAGCATGATTATCCTCAGACATGGATCTAATCAAATTTTCCTTGAATATAAAATCATGCAGTAATACTTTAGCTTAAATAAACGAAATAGATGTTTACAGTTATGACATCCACTGTTGTTGTTGGAGGATTTTTTGGAGATGAAGGTAAAGGAAAAATTATTTCATATTTAGCAATAAAGGATGATCCTAAAATTATAGTTCGCGGTGGTGCTGGACCTAATGCAGGTCATACTATCATGGATGGTGATAAAGTGTACAAAGTTAGAATGCTCCCAAGTGGATTTTTAAATAAAAATGCTAAAGTTATGATTGGTCCTGGTGTTGTAATTAATCCTGAAGTTCTTGATAAAGAGATTCAAGATTTTGGTGCATCTGGACGTGTATTTATTGATAAACACTGCGGAATAATTGAAGAATCTCATTTAATGAGAGATTCTAAAGGTGAATTAAAAGAAAAAATTGGTAGTACTGGTTCTGGAACTGGTCCTGCTAATTCTGATAGAGCAATGCGTGTTTTAAAAATGGCAAAAGATTTTGATTCATTATCATCATTAATTGTAGATGTTCCTCATGAGATAAATTCTGCATTAGATGCAAATGAAAATGTTCTAGTTGAAGGAACTCAGGGAACATTCCTTTCTTTGTGGCATGGAACCTATCCTTTTGTTACTTCAAAAGATGTAACTGCGTCTGGAATTTGTGCTGATGTTGGTTTAGGACCTACAAAAGTTGATGAAGTGATTGTAGTTTTCAAATCTTATGTCACTCGTGTTGGAACTGGTCCTTTAGATAAAGAACTATCGTTAGAAGATGCAGAAAAGAAAAACTGGTCTGAATTTGGAACTGTTACTGGTCGTCAAAGACGTGCAGCTGATTTTGATTTTGATTTAGCTAGGCGTGCAATTATGCTTAATGGTGCAACACAAATTTCAATCACAAAACTAGATGTTCTTTTTACTGACTGTGCTGGTAAAACTTCTTACGATGAATTAACTGATGACGCTAAATCTTTTATTAAAAATATTGAAAATGAATTAAACACGCCTGTAACAATAATTGGAACAGGTCCTGCAATCAATGATGTTGTTGATAGAAGAAACTAGGCTCTAATTTTTTGGATAAGTTTAATTTGATAATCTGTTACAGATCCTTGTGGACAAATTAGAAACTCCTGTTGTTGATAAATTACCTCGTTACATACAAGTACATTCTACTTTAGAATTTACAAGATTAGTTTGTGCACTTGAGCGTGCACCTCGTGTATCTTTTTCTCATAACCATGATGGTAAAAAAATTCTGTCTGTTCAAATGGATGTATTAAAACAAAAACCAATTGTTTACTATACTCCTTTAGAACACAATGGTGATTACCTTTGCTATGGATTAAAATCTGGAAAAGAAGAATCTGATATTGTAGATTCAACTTCTGACTCTAGTAAACTTTATTCGCCAATTATTAGAATTAAATCTCTTCCAAAAACATTGCAACCTGGTAATGGAACTCTTGACAGATATCAACCAATAGAATTAGAAGATTTGTCTAGTCTTGCAAAACTCACATGGGGTTTTGATGATGTTCCTTTCCCATTGTTTTTATTTCCTCATAATGATAAATGGCTCTTAGGAGTTTTTATGAATTTTAATGATGAGGGAACTTCTTATTTTTGTCATGTTGTTTTGAATAGCGATCCTGGTAATCCCTTCGTAAAATTTTCTACAACAAATGGAATTGAACCAACTTTTGTTCCAAATCCCTCTGAACACGGATATTCTTACATCAAAATAATAAAATTGAAGGATACTCATCCACTAGTAGATTATGGCCACCTTCAAAACTAGACTCTCTCAGATCTCTAAAAGCAATGGTAAAGTGATCCTTGCAAATGATTATGATTCTTCAGAAAAAAATTTACGAAATAAAACTATTCAAAATATTAAAAAACTAAATCCATATCTATGTGGAATTAAATTAAATTTCCATTTACTTCTCCCTTTAAGTGCTAAAGAAATTATTAAAATTAATAAAACTGCTCATGATTATGGGTTGCAAACTATTGCTGATATCAAACTTAATGATATTGGAAATACTAATCGTGTAACTACTGAACATTTATGGAATTTGGGATTTGATGCAGTAATAGCAAATCCTATCATGGGTTTAGACAGTTTAAAAAATTTAGTCAAATCCTCTCATAAAGAACAGAAAGGTGTGATTACTTTATGTCACATGAGTGCTCCTGAGGCTAAATTATCTTATGACATGGAAATTAAAATGGGTAAAAAACAACAATTGTATCAATTATTTTTGAATTGGGCATTAACTGCAAAAGTTGATGGTATTGTAGTTGGTGCAACATTTCCAAAAATTATTCAATATTGTTCTAAACAAGCAGGAAAAAATCTGAGTATTTTTTCGCCAGGTGTTGGTACTCAAGGTGGGAATGCATCTGAAGTAATTTCATCTGGAACAAATTATTTAATTGTGGGTAGAACTATTTTGAATGCTAAAAATCCTGTTAGTATGGCAAAAGAATTGCATTCACAAAGTATCTGAAAGTAAATTCTGTGCTTTTGTTAACACTGTTTTTGCATTATCAAATGTTGTTTTATCCATTGATGAATTGTAATCCATCCATGTATACCCACTATGTTCATGTGAAATTTTTATTTCTTTAGTTTTTGTTTCTGCTAAAAAGAATACTACTTTTTTCTGAACTAATTCTCCTTGATATTTGAAATTATATTCAATCCACTCTTCAAAATTTTCTACAAATGTAATGTCTGTGATGCCTGTTTCTTCTTGTGCTTCTCTAATAGCTGTTTGATGAGTTGATTCACCTTTCTCCATTTTACCTTTTACAAAATCCCAATGACCTGAAGGATAATGTAGTAACAAAAATAATTTTTTTGATCCCTCTTTTCTAAATAATACAATTCCTGCAGATGTTTCTTCTATCATTTTCCTAACCTTCTTTTTCTTACCTGAAATGTTCTAATGGCTCTCATTAAATCAATCTTTCTGAATTCTGGCCAAAAAATATCCATAAAAACTAATTCACTATACGCACTTTGCCACATTAGAAATCCACTTAATCTTTTTTCACCTGATGTACGTAAAATCATATCTGGTGATGATTGTGGTAAATGTGATGTGTATAGATTTGATTCAATTTCTTTTTTTGTAATATCTTTTATTTCTAAATCTCCTTCCTTAATTTTTTCCCCAATTTTCTTTACTGCATCCACTAATTCATACTGGCCGCCATATGCTAATGCAATATTTAGAAAATGATTATCATAGTTTTTTGTTACATTATCTAATCTTGTTAATACTTCCTTAATTGATTCTGGTAATAATTCGATTCTACCAATTGCTTTAACTCTCATTTTACATCTGTGAATTCTAGGATCATTGTATAATTTTTCTAACCTCATTCGAATTAATTCATAGAGATCATCTAATTCACTGTCTTTTCGATCTAAATTTTCTGCTGATAATGCATAAAGTGTAACAATTTTGATATTGAATTCTTCACACCAGTCAAGTAAATTTTCAACTGCATCTGCTCCTTTCCAATGTCCTTTTTTTTTAATTTCTAAATGCCGTTTTGCCCATCGTCTGTTCCCATCTAAAATTAATGCAATGTGATTTGGAATATCTCCTGTAATAATCTCATTTTCTAGTTTTTTGCCATAAATTTTGTATAATCCTGATAATTGCAAAATTATGTCTTTTATCTTACTCATTTCCCGTTGAAAATTAATAGATGTTTGATGATATCAGTGTTTTTTAAAATTATTAAGAATAATTGAATTTACTCTGATACCATTTCTTGATCTTTTTGTTTTCTATATTTTTTAAAGAGAATTGTAGCTGAAACTAATGTAACTGCTAATCCTCCTAATAATGGTGGAATTAACGTGAATGAACTTTCATCAAATATCATTATATTCGTAAACTGTGCAATAATTGGATATAGTGAAATTAAAACAATAATTCTTAAAATATCACTAATTTGTCTCGGAATCCCTCCTATCCAATTACTTAGTAATGTTCCTGCAAATATTGCTCCTAAACCAATCCATAGGATAGGTAGTGATCCTGCCACAAATTGTCCTACTACTATTTGATTTGACATACTTTCTATTACTCCTCCATTAGATTCAATTATTTCTGGATTGATTGTACTGATTCCAGCTGGCACTGATGACAAAATTAGTAATACTCCTGTAACCATTGTGAACATTCTGATAAAACCTGTCGGTGTGGGTTTTGACCAACTTGACCAAGCTCTGTCTATATCAAATGCTCTAATTAAAAATGCTCCACCTAAAATACTGACAAGTACTGCAAATATTTCTGCAGTATATCCAAAAACAGTTCCGATACCTCCAATTAACAAAAGAATTCCTGGAACTCCTAAAAAGAATTTTGAATATTTTGTATCATAAGCAATCATTTTTAGATATTTTCCAAAAACGGCATAAGAATATTCTACACTTCTACTTACTTTCATAACTACTCGTTGTACTGAAACTACTGGCAGAACATTTTGAATAACTGGAATTACACTTTCATCATCTTCCCCATCAGAAACAATAACTGCTCCATTTGCGTCAAATTTTTCTAATATTATTTTTGCTTCACGTAGGATTTTTTCATCTGCTTGTACTCCTCTATTTTTAACACCTGTGATGGTAGCAACTTCCACCTGGTAACCTTTACTGATTAAATCTTCATATGTTTTAATTGCTGCAAAAATTGAATTAGAATCTGCATCTTCTGGGTCTTCTAATGCTAATCTTTGTGCTGCCTCTATACATGCATCTCTTCCTATTACTGGTGTACTAATTCCTGTTTTCTCACCTACATCATCATCTCTGTCTATGCAAATTACTACTAATTTGTTGGCTGTTGATTTACTCACATCTTTTTGTACCTTAGTAGATCTTTGTGACATTGTAATCTCTAACACACAATTAGTTTTTAATGATTTCCAACCCTTCTGATTAGTAAAATTCGGTTTTGAGCCTATGGTCTTAATTCATTTGATTTTTTAACAAATTCGATAGACTCTGCTTTAATGGTCTCTATTTTATTCACTGTTTGCAAA
>CABXQD010000026.1 GCA_902514275.1 uncultured marine group I thaumarchaeote
TATGGTTAACTGTGCCAATTTTACTTCGTGTTACTATGATTGTGGGAATTTTCATATCTTTTATCAAATCTGTCACAAAATAATTTTTAAGAATTGGAGTCATCGTGCCCCCCATCCCTTCAACAAGTATCATTTCATGATTTTTAGTTAGTTTTTTAAAATTAGAAATAACTAAAGGAATTTTTGGTTTAATTTTTAATTTTTTCCATGCTGTATATGGTGATGCAGAAATTGGAAAAAATTGAGGATTCAGTAATTCTTCAGGATCATTAACTTGGGCTGCATTTGATAAAATTTCAACATCTTCTGATTTGAATCCTTTTTTTTGTTTAATTCCTGCTGCAAATGGTTTCATCACTCCTGTATCTATGCCCATTTTTCGTAAAGTTATGGCTAATCCTGCAGTGATGTATGTTTTACCCACATCTGTATCTGTACCTGTGATGAAAATTGATTTCAATGTTTTACTAAAATACATTCTATTGATTAATTCATCGTTTTTTAATTATTGATGGATATCTAGAAAAATACTTGGTTTTGGATAACACAAATCAAATTTTTCAAAATTTTTCATAATTTCTGGATATGTTTTTTCCAACATTTCAAATACGTGTTTTTTATCATTGCATTCATAGGTGCTAAAAGGTGCATGATAATTTCTTTTTATGAATCGTTTTTCCAGTAATAATTTTAGTCCTCGTGACACTGAGGGATTAGATTTTTCGATGGTTGCAACTAATTCAATTTGTGATACTGGTTTTTCTATTTTGAGTAAAACTAACACTAATGCTTTTACAGTAGGATTTAGCAATATTTCATAAAATTCAACTATTTTTGGATCTGTTTTTGGTGAATAAATTATTCTAAATTTTCCTTTTTTCTCAATAATACTCATTTCTTTAAGAAATTCTGATAAATATTTCTCAACAGTTTCTGATGCACATTTAGTTTCAGAAACTAATTTCATAAACGTAATTGGTTTCTTTGATATACATTCTTTAACTGATTGTTTACATGGGCTTAACTTTTGTATCATGTTATGGTGATTATTACCATTGAGAATATAATATGTTAATGGTCCATCTCTCGAATAAAATAAATTCTAGATTCTTGTTCTATGATATTAGATTAATCTGTAAAGACATATCGTCTTTCCCCTCTACTTTCAGTTTCAGTCTTAACATCTACTAAAACAAATTCTTTCTTTGTATGCATCTTTGATTCTTCTGGAGTTAGTTTATTTTCATGCAAATCTTCGTATTCACTCCAAGTTAATCTTCTTCTTGGTCCAATCTCTGCCTCTAAGTTCATGGTTTTAACAATTTCTTTGTATTCTGGTTGTACTACTCCGCTGAAAACCATGGCACTACTTCCACTACCATAAGATCCAAATCCAATTCTTTTACCTTCTAAATCCACTCCTTTTTGATATTCAAATTCTAAACTACTTCTAAATCCTAAGTATAATGATGCTGTATACAAATTCCCAATCATAGTTGATGCAATTAGGGAGCTGGATAATTTTGATTCGTACACGTCTTGATAATCTTGTGTTTTTGTAAACATTTTTGTAAATTCATGGTCTTTTGCCATAAATTCTTCGTCTCCCAATACTGATTCTATGGTTCCACGTGGATCTTTTGGTATTGGTTCTTCAATTCCAATTTGTTCTAGTATGTTTTTCCATCTTGGTAATTGACGCCATTCGTGTCTGACCAAATATGCTAATGCCTTTTTGCCCATGTTGCTGTATGGTAAGTGCATGTTAATGTAATCCATATGATCTAAAATTGTTTCTTCTTCTTTTATTTGAATTAAATTTGTTGAAACAACTTTTTTCTTATATGCCTCTAATGCTTTTCTAACTTGAATCATGTATAGTAAATTAGAATATTGTCCGTGTACAATTGGTGTTTCTTTACCAAATGGTCTATAGAAATCATATTCGTCTTTGATTGATGTTGCTGTAACTTTAGGATCAAATTCTAATAGTCTTGGATTGTCATTTAGTAACATTACAACTGAACCTGCGCCTTGTGTCATCTCTCCACTAGAACCCATGTCATATTTTGCAATATCTGAAACAACAACTAATGCACTTTTACCTTCAGATTCTCCTGCCCTTATCCAATTTGTATTGTCATACAGTGCATAAGAACCACTTACACATGCAAATTTTGTTTCAACTCCACCACAATGTTCAAAAGAGCCTTGACCATAAACTTGCTCTAACATTCCAATAACGTAGGAATTCATTGCTTTTGATTCATCAAATGCTGATTCTGTTGAAATGTATAGCCGACCTATGTCTTCTGGAGATAAATTATTTTTCTCCATTATTCGTAAACATGCATTTGCAGCTAAACATGCTGGATCCTGATTGGCATCTACAATTGCCATTTGAGATACTCCTAGACCTTTTTGTAATTTTACTGGATCTAATCCTCTTGCGTCTGCAAAATCTGCTGCATCTAGATATAATCTTGGAATGTAAATTGCAACATCATCAATACCGGCTGTCATAAGCTTCGTCTAATAATTGAGTAATTAAGTATTTGTTGTAAATTCTGATTAACTAGGAACAGTATTTTTTAATCATTTTCTTATTTTAATGACATAAGATCGCTATTTTTCCAATTGGTCATCAAACACTTTTTTAAATATCTCAAATGGTTGTGCACCAAATAGTTTTGTTACCTTTCCTTCTTCAGTAATGACAAAAAATGCTGGTGTGCCTGTTAATTCTAATGCTTGAGCATCATTATTACTTTCAATAATTGTTTTAGCATATGGTTTTTCATCCATACATTCAGTCCATTGTTCCATGTTCACATTAATTTCATTTGCAAACATTGTTAGATTGTTTGGTGATGCCCATCCATTATTTTCACCTGTCCAATTTGAATACAACATGTCGTGATATTCCCAGAATAATTCTTGTTCTCCTGCACAATGTGCACCGTGTGAAGCATTTATTGAATCTGGACCGATTATGTTATAATCTTTAAAAATTATCTTTACTTTTCCTGTATCTACATAATTTCTCATAATATCTTCTTCAATAGTATCAAAAAAGACATTACAATAATGGCATTGATAATCTCCAAACTCTACTAATGTTATTGGAGCATTAGGATCACCTAAAACAGGTGAACCATTTGATACAAAAGTATTCATTGTAATTTCTTTTGGTTCTATAGGACCAATTACTGGTGTAGGTAAAATTTCTAATTCATTTGTTGTGTTATTGAAACCAAAAATTACTCCTGTAATTACAACCGATGCAATAATTGCACCTATGGCCAGAGATGGAGCGTGAATCAATAATTTTTGTTTTACTAATGACATTTAGTCCTTTGTTCAATTACGTAAATAAGTAAGATAATCTGAGATAATGTGTGAAAAAAGTATTCATTAATGGATATGGCTCAATTGGTAGTCGAATTACTTCGTTTCTAAAAGATGATCCTGAAATTACTGTTATTGGTATTGGAAAGTATTCTCCCGATGAAAAAGTAAATGTTGCTATTTCTCGTGGTCTTAATGTATATGTCCCCGAAAAAAAATTAAATGATTTTTCAGATTACAAAATATCTGGAAGTATTGAATCTGCATTAGATGAATGTGACCTTGTAATTGATGCTGCCCCTGGTGGACATGGATATAAAAATAAAAAAAATCTATATGAACCAAAAAATATTCTTGCTATTTACCAAGGTGGAGAATCAACTGTTGGTGATGAATCTGTTTCTGATTTGTTGTTTAATTCTCGTGCAAATTATGATCAGGTATTGGGCAAAAAACATGTAATGCAAGGTAGTTGTAATGTTACTGGAATGGGTAGAATTTTGGAACCATTAAGAGAGAAATTTGGTGATCAATTAATTCGATTTGATGTGACTTTAGTTAGACGATGGGCTGATATTGAACAAACTGAAAAAAATGTTTCAGATACTATTGAGATGAGTGAAAAACCCCATCATGGTGATGATGTTAAATTGTATTTTGGTAAAGATGCACCATTATACGTTCGTGCAATTAAAGTTCCTACTAGGCAAATGCATTTACACATTATGGATATTAGATTCAAAAATACTGCACCAAAACCATCTGAAATTCATGATTTGTTTGTTGATGAATTTGGAGTTGCAACTTTATGGACTGCAAAAGGTACCAAAGATGTTCGTGATTATGCCCAAAATATGGGATTTAATTTTACTGATACAAACATGATTCACATTCATGCAAATATGACTACATCCATTGGTGACACTGTACAAATGATGTACTCTGATGATCAAACAGGAATTGTAATTCCTGAAAATCACATGTTATTGCAAGCAATGTTATTTGGTAAATCATATGATCAAGCATTTGCTCATACTGAATCTATTTTTAACATGCACGAGAAAAAGCAAAAATTACAAGAACATTTTGCTAAAAAAATATAATTTTTAGTTATTCTCATGACTGAGTTTTGAATGTGATAATTTAGTTTACATTTTAAATAATAATTTAGTCCATATAGTCCATGAAAAGAATAGATGCAATAATTCCTGAAAAGAATTTTGATGCAGTAGACAAATCTTTACAAAATACAAATGTAACTGGATTGACTGTTTTCAACGCTTCGGGACGTGGAAAAAATCAAAACCAACCAAATCAATTAGGTCATTGGTTATACTACCCTGCATTTGGAGAAAATAAAGTAATTGCAGTACTTACAGAAGATGCAGATGTGGAAAAAATTATTCATGCCATTAAAGAAAGTACTACGGCAGGAAAAATTATTGTAACTGAGATTGAAAATTTGATTGATGTTACCAATAATACTAGCGGCAAGGAAGCTCTTTGAAATTATTTTCTAATAGTTTCTTTTAATTTTTTCAATTCTAATTTTTTGCGGAATGTTTTTTGTTACTTTTTCTACTATAATTCTTAATTCTTCGATTTCTACTTTGTCTCCTTCTTGAGGTATGTCTTGCAGTCTTTCATGTAGTAATCCATTAAGTGATGCATAATCATCTCCATCTGGAATTTTTGTTTTAAAGAGACCATTGATAATATCAATTTCAATATCTCCATTTGTAATTATTGTATCTTGATCAATTCTTTCATATCCTTTTTCTTTTATAACGTCTGTTTCATCCTCTATTTCTCCCACAATTTCCTCTAACAAATCTTCTAAAGTAACTAGTCCTTCTACACCTCCATGTTCATCTACTACAATTGCCATGTGTGTTTTTCTACCTTTCATTTCTTTTAACAACGAACTAACCATTTTTTCTTGTGATGCAAAAACTGGTTTTCTTGCTATTTGTTCTAAACTTACTACTTTGTCATTATCTTTTTCTAATTTTTTTAAAATATCTCTTACATGAATGAATCCTACAATATCGTCACTGGTATCTCCAAAAATTGGAATTCTTGAATGTGCACTTTGATTAATTAGTGGTAAAGCCTCAAACAACAACATTTTTGAATTTAGTGTAAACATCTTTGTTCTCGGTGTCATAACTGAACGAATTACTGTATCATCAAAATTTAATGCACCATGAACTAACTCTCTTTCTTCTTTTTCTAATGCTTTTTCTGCTAATCCTTGATCAATTACTCCCTTGATTTCTTCTTCTGTTATTGGAGGTGGAGTGTAACTACTACCTGTTATTTTTACCACTCCTCTTGTAATAATTTCAAAGAATTTTACTACTGGATAAAATACATAACTAAAAGCAAGTAATACTGGTGCATATCTTAATGCAACTTTTGTTGAATTTGCATTACAATATGTTTTTGGAGTTATCTCTCCAAACACTAAAATTAAAAATGTCATAATTCCAACAGCAATTCCTAGTCCGTCATTACCAAACATTCTGATTGCTACACTAGTTGCAAGTGCAGATGCTCCAACATTTACTAAATTATTTCCAAGATTTACACTTGACATCATCCAACTTGGATTCATTTTTAATTTGTGTAATGCTTTAGAACCTTTTTTATGTTCATTAAATAATTGAACTACTTTTGATTTTCTTACTCCTACTAATGCAACTTCTAATCCGCTAAAAAATCCAGATAATCCTATTAAAACAGCTAAGGCTGAAATTTCAATCCATAAATCTACCATGATATTCTCCTTGAAAGTTTATTGTAATGGGTATAACTCATTTAGTTTTTTTGCACCATCTTTTGGTATACTGATTCAACAATTCATGGATTTAAACTCTTCATTTAACTTAATTTTTTGTTACTATTTGAGCCTAAAATTGAGGCTAATTTTTTGGAGGATTTGCAAATGTGTTTTGAGAATTACTATGATAATCAACTGGAATCATCGCATCTTTTTGTCTACCTGTAAGAATTCCTACAACTGTTTCATCTTTTTTAATTATTTCTTCATTCATCAATTTTTTAATTCCTGCAACTGATGCACCTGATGCCATTTCACAATCAAATCCATTAAGACCTACCACTGACATTCCATCTAACATTTCAGAATCTGTTACAG
>CABXQD010000027.1 GCA_902514275.1 uncultured marine group I thaumarchaeote
AATTTTATTGTAATTTTTTCAATTTTTGACGCGATCTGGTATAATTTCACGCATGGTTTATATGGATTCTGTAATCTTCGGCTTCTGCATACGTAAAGCAATAGGCGGCGCTCGTGATGAAGTATGGCAATATGCCACTTTGTGATTCATGGGCCTCCATTTACGCATACAAAAATGAGGATTTGATTGAAAGATCATTTCTGAGATGTGAAGATTATGTGCATCCGTCAATTCCAATTTACAAGTACAAATGTACTTCAATAATCAAGACCAAAAAGAAAGAAAATTCAGAATCCGGTTGATCCTGCCGGACCTGACTGCTATCGGATTGATACTAAGCCATGCGAGTCATTGTAGCAATACAAGGCATACGGCTCAGTAACGCGTAGTCAACCTAACCTATGGACGGGAATAACCTCGGGAAACTGAGAATAATGCCCGATAGAACATTATGCCTGGAATGGTTTATGTTCCAAATGATTTATCGCCGTAGGATGGGACTGCGGCCTATCAGTTTGTTGGTGAGGTAATGGCCCACCAAGACTATTACAGGTACGGGCTCTGAGAGGAGTAGCCCGGAGATGGGTACTGAGACACGGACCCAGGCCCTATGGGGCGCAGCAGGCGAGAAAACTTTGCAATGTGCGAAAGCACGACAAGGTTAATCCGAGTGGTTTCTGCTAAAGGAACCTTTTGTCAGTCCTAGAAACACTGATGAATAAGGGGTGGGCAAGTTCTGGTGTCAGCCGCCGCGGTAAAACCAGCACCTCAAGTGGTCAGGATGATTATTGGGCCTAAAGCATCCGTAGCCGGCTCTGTAAGTTTTCGGTTAAATCTGTACGCTCAACGTACAGGCTGCCGGGAATACTGCAGAGCTAGGGAGTGGGAGAGGTAGACGGTACTCGGTAGGAAGGGGTAAAATCCTTTGATCTATTGATGACCACCTGTGGCGAAGGCGGTCTACCAGAACACGTCCGACGGTGAGGGATGAAAGCTGGGGGAGCAAACCGGATTAGATACCCGGGTAGTCCCAGCTGTAAACTATGCAAGCTCAGTGATGCATTGGCTTGTGGCCAATGCAGTGCTGCAGGGAAGCCGTTAAGTTTGCCGCCTGGGAAGTACGTACGCAAGTATGAAACTTAAAGGAATTGGCGGGGGAGCACCACAAGGGGTGAAGCCTGCGGTTCAATTGGAGTCAACGCCAGAAATCTTACCCGGAGAGACAGCAGAATGAAGGTCAAGCTGAAGACTTTACCAGACAAGCTGAGAGGTGGTGCATGGCCGTCGCCAGCTCGTGCCGTGAGATGTCCTGTTAAGTCAGGTAACGAGCGAGATCCCTGCCTCTAGTTGCCACCATTACTCTCAGGAGTAGTGGGGCGAATTAGCGGGACCGCCGCAGTTAATGCGGAGGAAGGAAGGGGCCACGGCAGGTCAGTATGCCCCGAAACTCTGGGGCCACACGCGGGCTGCAATGGTAACGACAATTGGTTTCGAATCCGAAAGGATGAGGTAATCCTCAAACGTTACCACAGTTATGACTGAGGGCTGCAACTCGCCCTCACGAATATGGAATCCCTAGTAACTGCGTGTCATTATCGCGCGGTGAATACGTCCCTGCTCCTTGCACACACCGCCCGTCGTTTCATTGAAGTGAGCTTTTAGCGAGGTGACGTCTAATTGGCGTTATCGAACTTGAGGTTCGTGACAAGGGAAAAGTCGTAACAAGGTGACCGTAGGGGAACCTGCGGTCGGATCACCTCCTTAGACATGGAAAGTGTACGGGTGTACATAATCTTCACATCAACCATCGATGCAATGCATCACGAAAGTGATGTATGAAGGATGTAGCGGGCCATTTACCGGTGGCTTGCAATGATCGTCGTGCATAGTCGTGTAATATGTGGCTGAATTTACTGGTGTAAAGACGCCAATAGGTGGATTGCTAGGCTTGAGAAGAGATGAAGGACGTGGCAAGCTGCGATAAGCTCGGGGTAGGCGCACGCATCCTATGATCCCGAGATGTCCGAATGAGAATCTTACACATTTGTGTATTCCAGTACAATGGTATTGGAAGTCGAACCGTGGGAATTGAAGCATCTTAGTACCACGAGGAAAAGAAATCAATTGAGATTTCCCAAGTAGTGGCGAACGAAAAGGAAATAGCCCAAACTGAATCCTTCGGGAGATGTGGTGTTTTGGTATGATAATATGGAATCCTGGAGCACAGCTGAAATGATCTGAAAAGTTCTGGAATAGAGGGTGATACCCCCGTAAGCGAAGTGTAAAAGGTCCTATTCATACCCGAGTAGTTGTCCTTGGTAGTGGGCAATGAATACGGGAGAAAGTAGCTTCCGAGGCTAAATATTTCTCAAGACCGATAGTGGACTAGTACCGTGAGGGAAAGCTGAAAAGTACCCCGGAAGGGGGGTGAAAAGTGCATGAAACCTATTGGTTACAGACGTGCGTGGCATGAAAGGTGATTTTTTCAGATTGGAGATTCTAGCAATAGAGTTGAAGGTTTGATGTTCACATCATCAGTGTCACGCGTTCCGTCTCGAAACACGGGCCAAGGAGCTAACTGTCATGGCAAGCTTAAACTGAAAAAGTGAAAGCGAAGGGAAACCGAGCTCTCGCAGCTTCGCAAGAAGTCAGGAGAGGCGTGTGAAAGTGCGTAGAGGCATGGCGGCTAGGCTAGAAGCCAGTCGATCTATTCCTGAGCTAGATGAAGGAGGGCGAAAGCCCTCTGGAGGTCTTAAGACGTTCTGACGTGCAAATCGGTGTTGTGACTTGGGAATAGGGGTCAAAAACCAATCTAGACTGGCGCTCGCTAGTTCCAACCGAAGCGTCTCGCAGGGCGTGGTTTGTGGAGATAGCGTTTCCGGTAGAGCACTGATAGAGGGGCGCGGGGGAGAAATCCCTCACCCCTCATTCAAACTCCGAACGGATACGCATTGTAGAAGCAAGCACACGGGCTCATGTGGCGTAAGGCTCATGGCCGAAAGGGGTTTAACCCAGACTGAAGTTAAGGTCCCCAAATTTTTGCTAAGTGTCAAGCGAAAGAGCGTGTTCTCGCCAAGACAGCAGGGAGGTAAGCTCAGAAGCAGCTATCCTTTAAAAAGTGTGTAACAACTTACCTGCCGAGGGGGGATGCCTCAAAAACGGACGGGGCTAAAGCAAAATACCGATACTTTAGATAATTATTAATAAATAATTCGTGGTAGGTTGGCGTAGTGATTGGGTCGAAGCAGGGCGGTAACGTCCTGTGGACCGATTTCTATTGCAGATCTTGGCGGCAGTAACAGCATAGTATTGTGAGAACCAATACCACCGCAAGCGCAAGGGTTTCCAGGCAATGCGTTATCAGCCTGGAGGTAGTCGATCCTAAGATGTACCTCAACAGAGTTCATCGAATGGGAAACTAGTTAATATTCTAGTACCTTGTATCAATCGTTTGATCTATATGGTTCGCTTCCGGATAAGGAGTGTACAATTATCGTTGTATCTAACTATTCGAGGATTGGGGAGTGTCGTAATGACGAGAACCTTTCCGAGGTAGGAATGGCTTCGCGTTAGCGAAGTTTTCTTGATTCCAGGAGACCATGAAAGACTGTGTAGTTAGAAAGATACAAGTTCGTACCCAGAACCGACACAGGTGCGCTGGCTTAGAAAGCTAAGGTGCTACGGGTATACCGTATGGCGAGGGAATTCGGCAAATTAGTCCTGTAGCTTAGGTATAAGGGATGCCTGCGGCCTTCATGAGGAATGGGGACCGCAGGTTGCAATGACAAGGGGGTTTCGACTGTTTAATAAAAACACAGGCGACTGCTAGTCCGAAAGGATTTGTATAGTCGCTGAATCCTGGCCGGTGCCGGTACCTAAAACTTGGGTTCAACCGAGCTAAGGGCCGGTTAACGCCGGGAGTAACTCTGACTCTCTTAAGGTAGCCAAATGCCTTGTCGGGTAAGTTCCGACGCGCATGAATGGAACAACGAGAGCCCCACTGTCCCCGCCTACAACCCGGTGAAGCCACATAAGGTGGACGAACAGTCCATCAACTTCCATTGGGGAGAGAAGACCCCGTGGAGTTTTACTGCAGCTTGTGCTTGTGGTATAGTAAGAATTGCACAGGGTATCTGGGAGCTATGCTTAACATTCCCCGGGATGTTAATGAAGCAACGATGTAACACCAGACTCTTTTTGCAGTACCACTTATCCAGTGAAGACCGGAGACACGTGCAGGTAGGCAGTTCGGCTGGGGCGGCACCCCTTTGAAAAGATATCAAAGGGGCCCAAAGTTGAGTTCAAACGGGGCAGAAATCCGTTGAAGAGGGCAAAGCCAAAAACTCGACTGAATGGATTTCCAAACGCACGGAATTCATAGACGAAAGTCTGGCTTAGCGATCCTTCGTGTGCCCACTATTGGGGCCCGGAGGTGACAGAAAAATTACCCCAGGGATAACAGGCTCGTCGCGGGCGAGAGCTCCTATCGACCCCGCGGTTTGGTACCTCGATGTCGGCTTTTCCTATCCTGGTCCTGCAGCAGGGGCCAAGGGTGAGGCTGCTCGCCTATTAAAAGGGAACATGAGCTGGGTTTAGACCGTCGTGAGACAGGTCGGTCTCTGCCTAATGGAAGCGTGAATAACTGAGGGGAAGTTGCTCCTAGTACGAGAGGAACAGAGCAGCGTGGCCACTGGTTTACCGGTTGTCTGATAAGGCAGGCCGGGCAGCTAAGCCGTTTGGGCTAAGTGCTGAAAGCATCTAAGCACGAATCCCATCCCGAGACAAGTTATTCTTTCGTAAGATGAAGGTCAGCAGCAAAATACTGCGTTGATAGGAAGGTGGTGTAGATCACAAGCTTCGGCGAGTGATGAGCCAGCCTTTACTAATAGACCAACACATCAGTTCAGCCACTTACATAGAGACTATGCACGATGAATCATTTTATTCATCAAGTGGAAACATATACACGACTTGTACGATGATTTCATTTTAAATCATACATAGCGTTAGCTATGCATTATTGATTTCATTTTAAATCATACATAGCGTTAGCTATGCATTATTGATTTCAAAATCAATCTTTGAAAATTTTTACATTTGAATCATTTTCTGATTCTTTAATTTTTATGATTAATGTATTTCCCAATTTATTGAATATCCTTTGACGTTTTTCATTTGTAATGATTAATCCTAAAATTATGTCTATTGGAAGTAAGAATGATTTTCCAAAACTACTAACAATCACTCCTATCAAGCTTGGTTTTTCTCCTCGATTATTTGTAATTTTTAAATTAAATATTTTCTTTCCAATTGTTTGACCTGTTTTATATTCTAAAATTATCCAATACAAAAAAAACATAACACTTGTTGGAACATACATTCCATTATCTGCAATAAAATTCTCAAAATTATGTGATAATGATAGAAAAGAAAGAAAGACTATTGATGTTGATATTAATGAAATGATGACAAAATCAATTAACCATGCAAAAAACCTATCTTTCCATTTTGCAAGAATGATTTTTGATACATCAAAATTATCTGAATTACTCAACAAATTTTCTTTTAATTCCCTAGTAAAATAGGTTAATTATCTCAAACGTTTGTAATTTTTTAAAAATTAGATTAGGCATTAATAGTACTAATTATAATTCAATGTGGAATTATTTTTGATATCTATTAATCCGATTGATGTGTTTCTTTGGACATTTCGTAAAAATGAAAAGGATGTTGTCAATCTTTACAATACTCTGTCCCCTGTCATGCAAATTGCTACTGGTGGAAACATGCTTAATTTTGGGTATTGGTCTTCAAAGCACTTAGATCCTATATCTGCACAAGAAAATCTGTGTCATGTTTTTGGAAAATTATCTGAATTATCTACTGCAAAAAATGTAATTGATGTTGGAAGTGGTTTATCTGCCCCATCCCAATTGTGGAGAGATTCTTATCCTGATCTAACTCTCTATGATGTAAATATTAATTTTAAACAATTGAGTTTTCTAAAAGATAAAAAAAACATTGAATTTCTAAATTCAACATCTACAAAATTACCTTTTATGGACAATTCTGTA
>CABXQD010000028.1 GCA_902514275.1 uncultured marine group I thaumarchaeote
TCTCCACTTTGTTTAATCCAAATTGGAATTTTTGGTAAATCAGGTGGCAATCCTTTTTCAAATCCAGATAATTCCCAAGTACCTTGTTTTAATGGATCTATAGTAAAAGCAACATGCCATGAACCCATTTGATCCATGCTTTGAATAAATTCAACAGGCTCACCATCTAATGTTACATCAAATTTCTCATTTCCAGAAATTGGAAGAAATTCAAAATTTGCATATCCGTCCATTGGAAAACTATTGTATCCAATAATACTCATTTTTGTTTCAGTTTCATCAAAAACAGGATCATGATAATATGTTCCTGGTGAATCAAATCTAAAATCAAAATCACCACCAGCTTTTTTTGCAGTTCCAGGAACTACTGTTGTATCCATTGTTCCAAAGCAACTATAGTAATAGACATCATCAGTAATTGAAGGATCAGGATACATTGAGAAATTTACAATTTCTCCAGGTTCAATTTTTTCAATAGATTGCATGTTTTGTCCAACATCTAAAACTTTTTCATACCCATGAATTACTGCAAAAACTTTAGGATTGTAAATAGTTGTATCACCATTGTTTTGAATTCTACCAGTTAAATGTCCATCATCATATGTGATCAAAGTTTCATCATAAAGAATTACAATTGGAAGTTCTTCAGCAAAAGTTCTTTCAAAAGATAATTTTGCAGGAAGTAAAACAGGATTATCCAATTTTTCAAAGAATTTTATTTTAAAAGGAATTTCAGTACCAGAAGCTAATGGTACATGTTGAATGGTTTTAGAAAATATTTGAGAATTATTTTCCACATTTACAGTAATTGTCGGAACAATTGCATAACCAAGATCATTTTTTACATTTCCAACTACAGTATAGATTCCATTGGAATCAAAATATGAAACATATTCATGACTTGGAATAAAGACATCACCAAAAGAAAGTTGTGGAGTAATAGTTAAGCATACAAACAATCCTAGTGTTAATAACAAATATTTTGATTTTAAAATTCTAAAAGGAATTGATGATGTCTTCAAATCCAGATGTAGATTTTTCAAGTGAGCCTGGTCTATGTTCTTCAACTAATTTGTCTACAAGCTCTCTTACTTTAATATGATATCTTTTTTTCAAATCAACCATTTTGGTTTCAACTAATCCATCTGCAACAATTTGAGAAAGATAAAGTGAAACAGTTGATGGAGATTTTTTAACTTCCTTTACTAATTGAGAAAATTCTAATCCATCGTCTTTGATTAATGCAAGTAACAAATCACGAGGAGTCTCTTTTCTTAGTGCTTTAATTACAATTGATTCCTCTTCTGTAATACTTGGAGAATAAAATCTAACTTGTCTTGGACCGCGCATAACTTTGACAACTCCATTATCTTCTAATTTTTTTAGATAATGAGATAAAACACCATTTTTTAATCCAGATGAACGCATAATTTCACGGAATTGAATTCCGGGATTATCATCAATTAATTCCTGTAATTTTTGAGATCTATCAATCATTTCTAAAGACTCCTAAAGCCAGTAATCCTAATGTAATAAAAGTCAACAAATGTCCAATTTCATCTAATGGCATTATTCCAATATCATATAGATTTGGCCATGTACTATCAAGAAGTAAAGCAGATTCAGCACCAATAAAAGTAGAAAACGCAACTGCACTGAGTAAAAGTCGTTTTGTTCTTAATCTAAAATAAGCAGAAATTGCAAGTGTTGCAATAAAAACTGCAAGCGTGATTCCACCAATATGCAAAAAGATGTGAGCTAAATGATAGCCATGTAGCATGTGAGGAATAATTATAGGTAAAGCTAGAATTGCAATTACTCCCGTAACAACAACAGAAAATAATGTTGATTTTCTTTCAATTAGATTTTCAGGCTTGAACAAAGTGATCTCATTATTTAGTTATTCAAATTTAAAGGGAACTGGTTCAAACTTCGAATAAAAATGAATTAAATTGGAATTATACTCTTTTGGACCAAAAATTCAAGGCTGTTAACAAATGTTTTATCATCTATTGTACCATTAGTCCACCATTCAGCAATGATTCTAATCCAAGAAGGTATTTTTTTAACTTCTAAAATTTCAGATTGATTTTGATTAATTATAATAATTTCATTTTCAATTAAATAATTAATTACATTAATAAATTTAGCATCAATAATTTTTTCTTCAGACCATAATAATACATCATCATGAATCCAATCAGGAATTAATGAAAGATTATTTTTTCTATTTTCATGAATTATAATAGGAATACTAGTTGTTGCAAATTCATTACCATCTAAATTATTAAAATTAAGATCAATAATTCCAGATAGACCATCAGGTATAGAAAAACTTACAACATTATGTTCAGTTTTAGATTCTGTACTAATTCCATTTTGTTGTAAAATTAATTGATTATCTTGAGTAATAGAAAACTCATAATTTGTTGAAACAGGTTTATTTTTTAAAAAAATATCAGTTACATCAAAAATAATTTTTGCATCTGAATTAGATTCAAGAATTTCAGGTTCCCAATGTACAAGAATTCGAAATTGTCCATTATCAGTAACGGAACTTAGATGAGTATAATCACGATCTGGCGCAATTACAAAATTCATTCCATTTAAATTGGAACTATTTTCAAAAATATTCAATAATTCTTTTTGATAAATTATAAAATGGACTACACGACCTTCAGTAAAAAAATCATCTACATTTACTATATCATCAGATAATTCAATTCCATTTACAGACATTGAAAATCCAGATAAAAGAAGTGCACCGAATTCTTTTGGAATTATAATTTCTTGATGTACAACTGTTGTTTGATTAATGTTATTTAGACTCCATTCAAATGGCATAAAATAACTAATTTCTTTTAATTGTGGTTCATATTGAAAATTAGATATTTCATCATAGTATGTGACTACTTGGATATTTTGTTTCCCAAAATTTGGATCAATAAAATCATGCATAGTTGTTTGTGCAATAGAAATTCCTGCATTGAAAACAAGAGGGGTTTCTAGTTTTTCAGAATACCCATCAGCTGTAATTATACTAATATCTAACTTGTATAATCCACCTTCACTAAGTTTTGGTCCCTTTACATCAATTAATCTACTTTCTAAACCTAGTAATGAACCAAGGAACCCAGTAGAATTTACACCACTACTTTCTTCATCAATTATTATTGAATCAGTATCTTCAGATATAAAATAAAAAACTAAAAATCCATTATCAGCTTTAAATTCTTTTTCAAAAAGAAATTGTTCACCACGTTCCGATTTAATTAAAAATGTAACATCACGTAATGTAATTTTAGAATCAAAATCAATTAGAGAAATTGAAATTTGTTGATCATCAGTTTCTATATCATCTTTTGTTGAAGATGAAACTTCCACACTTACAAGTTTACCATTTAATTCAACTGGTGGAAATATTTCACTTCCAACACCATGACCATATACATCATTAAAATTAATTATAAATCCACTAGAAAATATTAAAAATAAAATTAACAATAAATTTTTCAATCTATGTCCACTTGTTTGGATCTTTCTTTAGACCTTCCTTTCCATCAATGGTAATTGAATTTTTTTCTTCAAATACAGTATGCCATTTACCATTGTCTGGAAAAATTTTATTCATTTGTTCAAATTTCTCATTAGTTGGAGGTTTGTTCATTAATGCTCCCCATTTCATGTTAGGTACTTTTGGCATTATATCATTGATGTCTTTCATGTTTATCTCTCTCAAAATTTATTTAAAAATCTATTATTGAACCCTCAAAATTCCTTCTTTAATCAAAAATTGTATTCCTTGAATAAAAGCAGAGTCGTCTATGGTGCCGTCAGCCCACCAACCTGCATTATTTTTAATCCAAGATGGAATTTCATTTCCAGAACTAGTTCCTTGTGTAGTAGATGGAATTTTTAAGATATTTTCTTTAACTAAGAATTGAATTCCTTGAACAAAGGAATTATCGTCTATGGTGCCGTCAGCCCACCAACCTGCATTATTTTTAATCCAAGATGGAATTGAAGGTGTTTCCAAAATTATAGATTCTTTAGGAATGGTAGATTTTGTTGTGCCTGAGCCAAGTTCAATTATGGTGGAACCAATTCCAGAATAAGTTGGATCATAATCCAAACCTGTTCCATAAACTAGAATATCAAAACGAATTGGACCTTCAGTTGGGATGTAAATATTTTGAATGTCAATTCCTTCAGTAGAGACTATTCCAGGATTAACTGAATCTTCACCATCATACCGAGCTATTTCATTATCAAATTCATCAAGAGCAACGTAGGTATATCTTACATCTTTGATAAGACCTCTATTTTCATTAAAAAATGTGAATTTAAAAGGAACATTTTGGTTTGCACCATACTGTCCATCCCATGAAATATTTACAGTTGTAGGAGTTTTTTCATAATTTTGAGTATCTACAAGATAAAATTCAGTTGAACTTCTTTCAGTTTCATCTAATGGAACTAATTTGAAATCCATTTGAGGATTATCAAAATTATCTGAACCTAATTTATCATTGATTTTTACTAATTCATTTTTAGAAATTAAGAAATGAACAATATTAGTTTCATCAGAAGAGTAAGGATCATTGAGTATTGCTCTTTGATCAATTTCTACACCATTAACATATCCTTTGAATTGTTTTCCTTCTCCATATGGTGCAAATGTTTTTGGAACTCTAATTTCTTCATGTACAACTTGTACTAAATCAACATAATCAGGAGTCCAATCAAATGGCATATCAAATGAAATTGAATTATCAGATGTATCAAATGCAAAATTATCAACTTCATCATAGTATGTTTTTACAACAACAGGAATTTCTTCAGCATTTGCTGTTTTCAAAAAGAAATCTTGTTCTTGTGCAATACTAACAAAAGTTTCATAAGTTAATCTCTCAGCTAATACAATTCTCGGACTAGTTGCTGCCTCAATATCTACAGTAATTTTGTATAGTCCTCCTTGAATAAATATTGGACCAGTCATTGATGGTCTAGCACAAATATCCAAATTTTCATCATTACATTCTGCACCCTGAACAAATAATGCGCCAGGAGCACTAACGTGCTCAGACCCACCATAAATTGTACAAGTTTCAATTGGATCCTTGTCACATCCAAGTTGTGGTTTAATTTTTACATCTAATCTTCCATCATTATCATAAAATAGATTTCTAGCTAAAAGTTCTCCACTTTGCCAAAGTTCAACTCGATATGTTACTTTATCAAGATTTGTATCTGTTAAAGTATCAAAGAAACGAATTTGCATATTTGTAGGATCAAGATATCCAACTGTAATATCAGATGGATCCAATTGTGTTCGTACAGTTACTTCCATATCTCCAAAACTAATTGGTTCAGCTTGATCACCACCAAGTCCATGTGCAAATACATCTGGAATAATAGCTGGAATTGTAAAAATCCCAACTGCAATTAGTAATAATCCAATTTGCTTAAACAATGCAAAAAATCTGCTAATTCCATATTTAAAGATGGTATAGAATTTCTATGCGTGGTAATTTTTTTTAGATAAAATTTGAGTATAATTTTTATTTGTTAGATTAAAACTATGGTTATGAAATTCTTACTGGTTTTATTATTAATTCCTCTTTTTACAATTCCTGCATTTGCAGAATCTCAAATTTTGTCAACAGATCAAGGAACATTAGATGTCAAATTATCTTATGAAGATATCAAAACTGGTGAATTAACTAGATTACCAATTGAATTCATTAATCCTATGACACAAAAAACTCAAGTGCATATCGATTATAAAATTATGATTACAGAATCTGATAAAATAATTTTTCAAACTCCTTCATTGATTCATACATCTGAAGGAATCATTAATGGATTCAAATTTGAATTTCCACAAGATGGTACTTATAATATGAAAATAGGTGTAGAGGGAATTTTATTTACACCAATTACACCAGAGACAGTTTCTTTTGATATTGTTGTAGGTGAATCTTCTACTCAACCAATAAATCCA
>CABXQD010000029.1 GCA_902514275.1 uncultured marine group I thaumarchaeote
GTAGGCGCTACAATTGCTTGTGAAAATTTAAAATTATTTGAAGAAAAAATTGTTTGTTTGCCTATTTCAGTTGGAGGTGGAACTGTAAGTTTTTCACATGGAACCATGTCCAATCCTGCAAGTGCAGTTCTTCAAATTTTTAAAAATTCTAATTTGAAAATTCAAGGTAATAATACAAAAGAAGAATTAACAACGCCTACAGGAGCCTGTATTTTAGTAAATTTAACAAATAATCCAATTGAATATTATCCTTCAATGAATATCACCTCAATTGGTTATGGAGCAGGTCAAAAAAATTTTGATGCCTTTTCAAATGTGTTAAAAATCATTCAAGGCAATGAAAATAATTCTAAAAAAGATTTGGTGAAGATTCTTGAAACAAACATCGATGATGTTTCTGGTGAAATATTGGGTCACTTGATTGAAAAAATTATGGAACAAGGTGCAAAGGATGTATCAATTTATCCAGGAATTACCAAAAAAGGAAGGCCAACTAATCTTGTTTGTGTTATTTGTGATGAGAGTGTAGTTGATACAATTATTGATACTCTGGTATTAGAAACTGGTACTTTGGGAATTAGAATTTCAGATTCTAATCGTATAATTGTTCCTAGAACAAATCATAGTTTCTCATTAACTTTTGATGGTAAATCCTTTGAAGTGAATTATAAAAAATCATCATATAAAGGAAAAACTCATTTTAAAATAGAATTTGATGATTTAAAAAATATTTCAAATTCATTGGATAAATCGATAATAGATGTAGAAGCATTTTTGAGACGAGAGATTGAAAAAAGAGATGAAGTATAATGAATAAATTAAATGAATTAGTTGGATGGTTTGCAGATAAAAACAAAGTAATGATTGCATTATCGGGGGGAGTAGATAGTGCAGTTGTTGCATATGCTGCTTTTCAAGCATTAGGAAATTCAGCCATTGCAGTTACGGCAGATTACAAAACATTATCTAAAGAAGAACTTTTTTCAGCAAAACAAGTTTGTTCAGAGATAGGTATCAAACAAATTTTTTTAGATTACAGTGAACTTGAAAATGAAGAATTTGTGAAAAATGATTCAAATAGATGCTTTCATTGTAGGATGGAATTAGGTCAACATCTTATAGAATTATCTAGAAAACATGATGTAAGGGTAATAGTTGATGGTACCAATCTTGACGATTTAGGAGATTATAGACCTGGAATTCAGGCTCTCAGAGAAAATGGCATAAAAAGTCCTCTTGTAGAAACTAAATTTTTAAAATCTCAAATCAGAGATATTGCAAAATCTGTGGGACTATCAGTATATGATAGACCCTCTAACTCTTGTCTAGCATCTAGAGTTCCTTGGGGTCAAAGAGTAACTGCTGAAAAATTAACTCGAATTGAATTTGGAGAAACTCTTGTTAAACAACTTACCAATCTAAAACAAGTTAGAGTTAGGGATTATGATGGCTCTGCAAAAATAGAAGTGGATAAAAAAATGATCTCAGTATTTGATGACGATGTTATGAATCAACTAAATCAGAAATTAAAAATAATTGGATTCACTTCTGTGGAAATTGATAAAGATGGGTATAAACCTGGAAAAATTAATGTGATTCCAAATTGATTTATCTTGATAATGCAGCATCAACGCAAATTCACGATGATGTGTTAGATTCAATGTTACCATATCTAAAAGAACAATACGGAAATCCATCATCTATACATCGCTATGGAAGATTAACTCGAAAAGCAATACACAAAGCACGAAAACAGATTGCTTCTTTAATTAATGCAGATCCTGCAGAAATTTTGATAACTTCTGGAGGAACTGAATCTAACAATACAGCACTAGTTGGAATTTCATCACAATTTCCAGATAGTCAAATTATTACCTCTTCTATTGAACATGATGCAATTTTAGAACCATGTAAAAAACTAAATTCAAAAGGATTCCAAGTAGATTATCTACCAGTAGATAAATCAGGTATGATCAATATAGAGGATTTAAAAAATATGATTTCTAAAAAAACAAGTCTTGTTTCAGTGATGTTTGGAAATAATGAAGTTGGTACCATTCAACCAATTTCAGAAATTACTAAAATATGTCATGAAAATAATGTTTTTTTTCATACAGATGCAGTTCAAGCAGTGGGTAAACTTCCTGTTGATGTAAAAAAATTAGATGTAGATTTACTATCTATTTCATCTCACAAACTTTACGGGCCAAAAGGAGTGGGTGCACTATACATCAAAGATGGGGTAAAAATTGATCCTATGATATTAGGAGGAGGACAAGAATTCAGATTAAGATCAGGTACTGAAAATGTTGCCAGTATTGTAGGATTTGGTCAAGCATGTGAAATTGCTCAAAATTATTTAATTGAAAACATTTCATTAGTAAAAAAACTTCAGACAATATTAGTTAAGAAAGTATTAGATGAAATTCCCGAAGTTACTTTTAATGGTCATTCTGAATCACGATTATCAAATAATGCACATTTTACGTTTCTTGGAGTTAATGGTGAAGACCTCATTATCAAACTAGATGAATATGGGATTGCTGCTTCAACAGGATCAGCATGTTCAGTTAATACTCAAAAGGCATCACATGTTTTAGAATCAATGGGTTTCTCTCTTGAACAGATTACTGGATCCCTACGTTTGACTGTTGGAATTTTTAATACTGAAAATGAAATTAATGAGACAGTAGACATTCTCAAAAAAGTAATTGAAGAACTTCGTGCAGTTTCACCATTTAAGGAAAAATATTCTTTTGTTTCTAAGAATTAAATTTTAATTTGAAATCTATTTCTTGTTAATACAATTGATGCCATTATTCCTATGGTAAGAATAATCATTACAATAGTACCAAATTCGGGAATTACATGTGTACCGATAATTTGAATTTTAGAATCATCTTTTTGAAAATCTATTGTTATTGTTCTTATTTCAGAATATAATGTGGGTTCATCATAAGTAGTCTCCATATTATCTATTAGAATAATAAACACATCATCTTTTCCATCTTGTTTTTCAGCATCTATGTATTGTCTGGGTAAATCTAATGTCAAAGTACCATCATGTTGTGCCTCAATATCTACCACTAATCCCAAAATTTGAGGATCTATTACTATATCTTTGAGGATTCCACCCTTAATGTGGTATTTTATATCAAATGTCCCACTATCGCCTGCACTTACTTCAAAATTATTTACAGTGGTAACTACTTCTGTTTCTGGTGTAAATGTAAATACGGTTTCTGAAATATTTTGCTCACCATATACTGCTTTAATTGAATATTCTCCAGGAACTTTCCACAAGGGTCCTTGAGCAATCATAGTTTCAAAATAATTTCCATCCTGTGCAACTTTAATTTGTGCAATATCAACTAAATTACATTCAATACTACTTTGACAGGATCCTTGAAATAATTGTAAAGTAACTTGAGTATCACCTATTAGCGTAGATACATTTCCTGAAATTAGAATTGTATCTCCATATTCATATGCATTTTTGTCAGTTTGAACTGAAATTAATGAAGAACCTTGTACAAAAGGAGAGGTACTAGAAATTACCACTAAAACTGTTAAAATATAAAATATTCTGATATCCACATTCTTTCAAACATCAATTTGTATATCTCTTTTACTATGAAAAATAAAAAATGAAAAAAAGTTGTAATTTTAGTATCTTGGAACGATGCTAAGTCTTGATTTTGCAGAAATTGCAATTATTGAGATAATTGCTACTGCTAGAATCATGGCTGCAATTGTACCAAACTCTGGAATTACAAAGGTACCGATAATTTCAATTTGTTCAGTTTCTGCACCAAATGGAACGATAACTGTGTTACCGTTAATTTCTGCATCATCTGATTCCTCTCCATCAACTAATACCATAAAGATACCTTTTTGTGTTGATGTTGAAGGACTGATTGTCAATGTACCATCATCCTCTGCGTGGATGTTGATAATGACTGAATTATCATCTGTGTTTACTGTTGCACTTGTGACATGTCCATTTGAAATATCATAAGAAGTACAATTACCTCCAATGTTTACTTCACTTGAACCACATTCAACATCATCGTGATGCATTGTATCATCACCATGATCTGAATGTGTCTTTTCAGCAACTGCAACTCCACCATCTAATTCAACTTTGACATTGTTATCTAAACTGCCATAGTTTACTTGAATGGTGTATGTACCATCGTATTTCCATAAATTACCAGCTGTACTCATTGTTGTCTCATAACTTCCATCACTTGCAACATTGAATTGATCAATTGTAACAAGGGAAGACATTGGACTTACCACAGTAACTGTGATTGGTACATTTCCTGGAATTACGTTTGCTACTTGTCCTGTAACTGTAATAGTATCAGCGTGACCATATGTTGCTGAATCAGTGTGAACTGTTAAAGGAAGATTTGCGTGATCACCTTCATGGTGTCCAGCATGTGCTTCCGAAGCAAAGCCTATGGTGCCTACTATTGCTACTAGGGCTACTAGCATTAACGATGTGGTGCTATTCATGTTATCTGAAAAACAGGAATATCTCTATTTATGTATAATGAACAAAAGAAAAAATGAAAAAAAGTTGTAATTTTAGTATCTTGGAACGATGCTAAGTCTTGATTTTGCAGAAATTGCAATTATTGAGATAATTGCTACTGCTAGAATCATGGCTGCAATTGTACCAAACTCTGGAACTACTAGTCCATCTGCCACTTCAACTTCTACTGAATCTGTAAATGCTGATCCACTTCCTTGTTGAGCAGTAACTGTGTATGCTCCATCTTGTGACCATAGAGGTCCTCCGACTAGAATATCTGTAGCAAAGTCACCACTTGTATCAGGAGAGATTTGATCAACGCTAACTAGATTTCCATTTGGTGAAGTTACGGTGAATGTAACATCCTCATTGGTTTTACTAGTTTGACCAGTTATCTCAATAGTATCAGAACCTTCCATAGCATTTGCTGCAATAGATAATCCACGATCTTCTGTAGTTGAACTAATAGAATTAGATACTACTAAATCACCACTGGATTGATTTGAAACTATACTAGATTCTGTTGTAGATGTTTCTGCAGTCATTCCACCAATTACTTCAACATTAAGTGTAATGCTGTATAGTAATGATGTTCCTTGACTGGCTTTTATTATGTACATTCCATCTTGTTTCCAATTAGAAACATTGAACTCTGTACTAAATTCGCCATTTGCATCTGGTGTTTCTTGACCTATAGCCTGTAGATTAGCACCATCTGGTGTTTTCACTGTAAATGTAACTGCACCATTATTAGCAGTAGTTGCTCCAGTGATTGAGATAATGTTTCCATCTTCTTCTGCTATAGCTGTCAATGACATTCCAGCATCTTTTGCAAAGACATCTTGCTGAACTGCGCTTACTGACATTAGTGCCACAGCCATTAGGACTAGACTAATTGATCTTGTTGAATTTTTGAAATTCATCTAGTTGAAATCACGTCCTTTCGGTATTTATGTATATATAAAACATGAAAAAAAGTCATTACTTTAATATCTTGACAGTAAACTAAGTTTTGATTTTGCGGATATCGCAATTATTGAGATAATTGCTACTGCTAGAATCATGGCTGCAATTGTACCAAACTCTGGAATTACAAAGGTACCGATAATTTCAATTTGTTCAGCACCTGCAGAAAATTCAATGGTTAGTGTTCTATCTGTGGATGTAGTTATTTCCTCAAAGTCTACTTCTTCACCATCAACTAATACAAAAAATTCATCATCACCATCATTGATAGATGCATCTAAAATAGTTCTTGGAATGGTTAATGTAATTGACCCATCATCTATTGCTTGAATGTAAAGTAGTAAAGAAACTGCATCCAAATCAGGTATGACATTGATTAACTTTGCATTAGTAATTTCATATGAAATTAAATCTGTTGAATCTTGAATTGTAACAGTTG
>CABXQD010000030.1 GCA_902514275.1 uncultured marine group I thaumarchaeote
GAAAGATTTTCCTGACTCTGTATTCATTAGTTGGTTGTCACGAATCTCTCTAAGCATCTGAACTTGTGGTGCTAGTTCTGAGCCGTAAGCTGCAGTAGCTATGAGACAACCGCCGCCTTCTTCAGCAGATTCTTGAGTAGTAACAACTGGTTCTTCTACAGTTTCTTCAACAACTTTCTTTTCTCCAACTGTTTTATCAACAACAACTAAAGCGAATTCAGTTTCTTGACCAGTATTTCTAATATTTTCAAATTTAATTACTGTAGGTCCTGTTTGATCTTCAGAAAAAGTAAATTTCTCAAAATCTCCACCTACTGCTGCATTATCAGATACACGATGAATTTCTTCATTATTTTGCATAATTACAAATGTGTAATCAGAAAGTCTCATAGGGGAATCAGTGTAACTATCCCTAATTGTAAAAACAAAATTTGTAGGAACTCCAGCTTCAATATCTTTAGGATCCCAGGCAAGATTTACTTTGAATTCTTCACTTTCACTATAAGCAATTAATGGAAATTTAGTTTCTTGACTAGCAGATAATTTAAACACAATATTGTCTGGTAGTGGTTGTTCTGATTCTCTCATTTCATTTTTTAAATATCGTAAGTGATCTTGTAATAAAACAAAATGAACTGTACGATCGTTGTCATATGTATAATCATCAACGGTTACTGAAGATTTGAATAGTTTGATACCGTTAACATAGCCAACATAGCTAGGACTCAAAAATTCAGCAAAATCTTTTGGGAAATGTGTTTCCACATGCACAACAGATACGTGAGACATTTTACTTTCATTCCAATCAAATGGCATCTCAAATGTTACTTCTTTATCTTCAGAATCATAATTGAAATTTGATATTGAATCAAAATATGATTTTGTACTAAACTCTACATCTTTGTTATTTTGATCTTTTTGTGGAAAAGATACTGATTCAACGATAGTCAAATCAGCCTCATACACACCAGAGTTTTCAATAACATTTGTAGGCTCATCAATAGTTCTCACCTCAATTTCAAAAGTGTATAATCCACCAGAGTTAAACAAAGGACCTGTAATTTCTACGGGATTTGATTCAGTACCACTCCAGGCTCCAAGTAAGGAATCTTGTTCTCCTTTAATTGTGATATCTCCATTATTAGTTGGTGTTACAATAATTGGTAAAACTCCATTTTCAGTAAAAAAGTAATTTCTTAAAATCATTTCATCATTGTAAAAGATTCCAATTAGATACGTTACATTATTTACATTTTCGTCAGTTTCATTATCTGTTGCAGTAATTGTAATTTTTTCTTGATCATTTTCAAAATACATAGGCATCTCAATAGAAACAGAAAATTGTTTTTCTTGAATACTAATTGAAGAAATTGTATCAATTCCTAAACCGTGTCCATAAACACTACTTGCTGGAAAAATTAAACAAGCAATCATTGAAAAAATTAAAATTTTTTTTATTGACACATTTTTCTCAATACATAGGCCTATTTTACTTGATAACATTATTTTCAACAAATGAACCTATTTGACTGTCAACAATTCCTTAGTTGTTTCAATTAGATCTTCAATTGTAGGTGCTTCTAAAAGTGGTTGAAGTTCATTAGGATCTTTTGCACCAAGTGCTGCAAGGGAGTAAATGTAGTCAATAGTAGGTGAATCACTAGTAAGATAATACTGCTCTAAAACATGATCAAGTGCATGAGAATCTACAATTTGAGTTTGAATATTTTCTAATCTTGGTTTTACTAATACATTGAGTATTTTTGATTCATTCGCATTTTCAGTTCTTTGGGATTCAATTTCTAATTGCCATTCACCAGAAAATCCAAATGTTAACTCACCTTGAAATTCTGTTGGCATGTTGCTGTTTTCTTTAGTAATTTGCATTGGAACTTCAATTGGTGATATGTTCTTTGATGGGTTTGCAATTTTTACTTTAAGTTGATTTGAATCGTATATTGGATTATTGTCAAAATCACTAACTTTGACTAAAATTGTGTTTACACCGCTTGAAAATGGGGATATTTGAATCTCAAATTTAGCATTGTCTGTAAATTCTATCGTTTTAAATCCGTATACAATTTCTTGTGCATTTACATTTTGGAATTCACCTTCTGGTAAAGTACCATTTGTTAATAGTGCAACAACTCCTAATAGTATCACCCCTAATGCTGCATCAACTTTGAGTGTTCTCTTTAGTTTTTTATGAACATTAATTTTTCCTGATTGGAAATTTTTTTCTGCAGTTCTTTGTACTCTAAATTGGAAAAATCCTCCTAAACTAATCATTATGCCGGCAATTGCAATTTTTAACATAATTAATTGTCCATAAACTGATTCAGTGATTAATCCAACATCGCTTTCTAAAAACCACATCAATAATGGACCTGTTATTATTACAATTCCAATTGAAATGATGAATGCAATTGAAAATCTCGGAATTAATACAAGACTCATTTTTTCTTTGTTTATTTCTTTTAATTGTGACAATGTAGGCAATAATGTGAAAACAAAATAAAATATTCCACCAATCCAAACTGCTGCAACTAAATTATGAATATAATCTAGAATTAATGCTGGTGTTTCTCCGCTTGCTGCACCGTGACCAATTAAAGTTGAAGTTCCAATTAATGCCAACATGGCAATAAGCATTGGAATTTGAGTTTTCTTTGTTAGGCTCTTTTTTCTATCTAATCCAAACCATATTCCAAGTAAAACTATTGTAATTGCCATTCGAATTAACCAAATACTTCCAAAATTGGTTTGAATTGCTTCTATTGGTGTTGTTTCTAATCTGACAGTTTGTACAGCAATCATTAAAATATTTGAAATAAACACTAGCATCAATCCTATTCCAGTTATTGACATGAATTTTTGATGATGTGTAAATTCAATCTGCTCTAATTCTTCTTTGATTAATTGTTTATTTTGAGTTCCCCAGATAATTAATGATGCAATAATAACTCCTAAAACAATTGTTTGTCCTACAATACCTGGAAATCTTGCTCCAGCTTCTGGGAAAAATATTAGATCAATTGAATTTTGATTTTCTAATAATTTTGGATCAATAACAACATCTCCAACTGCAAACAAAAATGCACCTGGAACTAAATGTCCATCAACTTTTGATAATACTTTAGTGGTAACTGTGTATACTCCATCTTCTAATGGACTAGTTGTAACAATTAATGATTTTTCATCTTGATAGTAGTTTGTATCTTTATTATCAATTTGATTTCCATTATTATCTAAAACTTTGAGTGTACTGAAATCTAATTCAACTGGTTCTGAAAAAAATACAACTACCTCTGAGACACCAGTTGGTGCATTTGATGATAAATTGGGAATAGTTTCATCTGTAAATGGATGTGCTGATACAAATGGAATTGATGATAATGATAGTACTAGTAAAACTATGAGAATTTTCTTCATTTACTAAATTAGTCCTTTTTGATAATTTAAACAGTCTTCAAACTGTTCGAAATTTGTACCAACCCACGTAAAGATAATAATGGCTATTGGGTTAATGATAGTCGTGAAGATTACAATTTTTGGTTTATTTGCATTATTGATTTCTACGGGAATGTTAGTTCCGTCTTTTGCACATACAACTGTTGAAGTTGAACAATACAAAATTGAAGCCGGATGGGGAATAGAACCTCCAGTAGTTGGAATCAGAAATGATATTGTTTTTAAGATTACAGAATCTGGTGAAAATGAAGGAACTTATCGTGGAATTACTAGTGCCTTTCAAAATTTAGAAGCTACTGTAATGTATGGTGGAGCAAGTAAAAATATTGATATTAATTCTGATCCTAAACCTGGATATTATTTTTCATCAATAATTCCAACTAAGACAGGCAGTTATCTTGTAGATTTGCAAGGTCAAATTCGTGGTGTTGTAGTTGACATTCAAATTCCTATTGAAGATGTAGAGAGTACAGCTGTTCTTGATTTTCCACCTACAAACAGTGATGGCTCTGCAGATGTTTCTGCTTTAAAGAATGCAATTTCTTCTCTTCAACAAGATGTATCTAAATTAAAATCTGGTGAAACTACTACTACATCTACTGGTGGTGCAACATATGACTTTGCAATTTTTGCATTGTCAATTGCAGCAGCAGCAATTATCTTAGCGATAATTGCTTTAGTAAAAAGAAAATAGAAAAAGAGGGATTCCTAAAATCTTGGAACGACTCTAGATTTTGCAGTTACTGCTACGATGCTGATGATTGCTACAGCTAATACCATCATGGCAATTGTACCAAATTCTGGAACAACTTTTGCTGTTGTGACTTGACCTACTGGTCCAGTCCATGAATCCTCATCACCTGGTGCACCAATTCCTAAAGATACAACTTCAACATCTATTGGATTTTCATCAGAACCTAATGCATCAATTTGATGCGTTGCGATGAGTTCCATAGAGTGTAGTCCTTTTTCTTCAAAAACTACTTCACCATTTTGAGTTGCAGTCAAATCATAGTTAAGGTGTAATACATTGAATTCAAGTTCAATTTGTGTTCCGCCCATTACTTGTGAGTCGGAAATCATCACCATTAACTCTACATCTTCTGCAACATCTTCATGTACCATATCATCGTGAGACATTTCTGTTTCATCACCATGATCATCACCATGATCATCTGCATGTACTTCAGCAGCTGCTTCTTGTACTATGATTTCTCCAATCATCCAAGTATGTAGCATACAATAGTATGGTACTGTACCTGCTTCAGTTGGAGTCCATTCAAATGCATCTCCAGACATTAGTACACCTGTATCAAATGTACCGTCAGGGGATGGAGCAAATCCGTCAACAGTTCCTGATGTAAATGTGTGAACTCCTGTTGGATCAGTATTTGTCATGGTTACAACACCACCGACGTCAACTGTTGCAACACTTGGTGTGTAACAACCTGTTTCAACACAAGATTGTGAGAATCCAGATTCTTCTACTGCACCAATTGCAACTTCGGCGTGGTCTGCATATGCAGCTGGTGCCATTGAGGCCATACCTGCTGCGATAGCAAATAGTACAAAGATTGAGCTTATTGCTTTAGTCTTCATTAATCCGAGTAGCGTTCGTGATCCATAAAAATGTCACTAGATTCTTCAAAAATTATTCTAATTTTTTCTTAATTGAATGACTTTAAGAATTCCAAATGCTGGAAGTCCGATGTACATTCCAAGGTTTAATGCAATAACGGATAATCCAAGTCCTAGAACTTCTGATT
>CABXQD010000031.1 GCA_902514275.1 uncultured marine group I thaumarchaeote
TAAAAATTGATAATCTTCCATTTTCAATATAACTTGAGTTTCAGGCATGGCATCATTAATTGTCATAAAAAAAGTTACCAGTAATTCTTTTTCTTTAGATCGTTCCCATCCAGTATATTCATGATTTTCTTGAGTTCGTTCTTGTGTTAAGGTAACTGGATCTCCCCAAGACAAAGTTCCAGCATAATCATAATGTTGATCATCATGATGTTGTTTCCATTCATAAACAGATAACCCAACTTGACGATAGTCATCATAGTTATTTGCATAGTAATTATTCATTCCACTAGGTTTAGGGGCAAAATTAGTAATTAATTTAATTTGAGAGATATTATCAACACCCAAATCATCACCCACACTAACAGTAATCTGAATTGTGTCGCCAACATGAGATATTACGTTTGTTTTTTCAGAATCTTGTAAACTAAACATAATTGGATCTTCAGAATTGATTGATATTGTTAATTCATCGTGAAAATGAGGTGGAAAAACTTGACTGGAATATTCATCAGCTGCAAATACAGTTGGAACCATAACTCCAATCACAGCAACTATGAGAAGAACAAATACAGATTTCAATAGTTTTTTTTATAATGGTAGAAATTAAGATTATCTAATTCAAGGAAACATTTTCAGAAATTAATGGTTTTTTGCGACTAATGTATACTGTAAAAAATAACATCACCAAGATATACATACACGAATTAGTGAAGAATAAGTGAAATGATTTCTTTTGAATATAGAATACTAAGTGAATTTAAAATAAAAATAGCCAAAGTAGATACATTAGCAAAATCCATCATGAAGCATAGAGAACCTAAAGGCGTAGAAGCAAAAGAAGCATCAGAATTTCTGAACGTGTTAGTTAGTGAAATAGATGAATTCTATAAAGATCATAGTGAAATTTTATCAAAGAATGGAAAAAGACCCCATGCACGTTCACGCTTACCTGAAAATAAACAATGGGTCGATAATATCGAGAAATTCTATGAATTGAATCCACGACGTAGACCTAGAAAATAATCAAATATCACAGGGATAATAATTCCCAATCATTTTGTCCACACTTGCATTGTTTTCCATATGCAATAATGTAATCCATAAATTCTAAATCAGTGCAAGGACCTTGATCAGGAATGGGGATTTTGGTTGTACATTTTCTACATTTAGCAACAAACTCATTCATTAAAATCACGTAACTTAGTTATCAAAATTAAAAAAAATTAAAAGTTTTGAGATTCAACAAATTCAACAATAGATAGAATCTCACCCATCTCTACAAGATGCCCATAACTTGTATTTTTTGCATTTTTCATAGGTTTGTTATTCACACTAATGAAGAGCATGTTACCATCAGAAAGAGGAATAGTAATTCTTTTAATTTTAGCATATGATGTGATAGAGTACAATCCATTACCTATATGATCAGCAGAAGCGGCAGCCTCATCCCATTCTCCTCTAGATCGGGACATAGTTGCCTTTGTTTTTTCAATAGGGACAATATTAGAAACACCATCCCTTTGACTATTCCAAAGTAAATTTCCACCTGAATCAGATACAGCTGCAAATCTAACAGACTTATTAAAATCCATTAGCATATTCAAAAGTTGTTCGTATTTTTCCATTAATTGATGATCATTATTTTAGTTAATATAATATTCGAAATACAACACCTAGTGCCAAGGAATTTTTAAAAAAATTATTCTTCAAAAGTATTTACAAAATCAACAATAGACATAATTTTTCCCATTTGAACATAACGTCCATAACTTTTTGTTTTTGTTTTTTTAAGAGAAACATTGTCAACATAAATCATTAACAGATGAAATGCATCAAGAGGGATTGTAACTTGTTTAATTTTTTCAAATGATGCAATATGATACATCGCTCTACCGAGATCGTCTGAATCTTCAATTTTACAACGTGTAATCCAGTCACTAGATTCACGTAATAGTGCTTTTTTTATTTCTGGTAGCGGTATTTGTATTTTAGAATCATCACGAACAGTATTCCATAAAATATTTCCAGAAGTATCACTAATTGCAGTTAGTAAGACAGTTGGTTCATAATCCATTAACATGTGTAATAATTTTTCATATCGTGACATTATCTAATCCACATATTTCTAGAATAAAAACAATTATTATTTCAAAAAATAATTGGCACTAGATTTTTGAAAAATCTCAAGAATAATTTTTTAAAATAATTGGCACTAGAGATTCTAAATAAAATCATTTTATATCAGAATTCATTAAACCTGATTATGGAAAATCCATATACCGATTTTGTACATGAAGTGTGGGAAGAATTTCCACAACTTTCTGAATGGCATAATTTAGATAATGATGTTTTACCAATATGGAAACTAGAACAATTCATCGAAGCAGGATATCATAATTTTGATGCAGATAGAAAACCACTATATCATCTTAGTAGAATGATTGAAAATTACGCTCAAGAACATAAAGAACCATTACTTGCAACATTTGAGAAAATTGCAAAATTCTCATACGTTAAAGAAAGATATCAAGAAATGGTCAAAGATATGTCCAAAGTATGGATAATTGCAGATTTTGATGATGAAGTAATTCCAACAGATGTAGTAATACCAAATTCAGAATTTCTAAGTTGTAGTAATACCAATCTAGCAAATGTATGGACAGTCATCACAAGAGGCCCATATGGACCATTTGGCTTAATTGCTGAAGAATACGAGGACGGAAAATTTAGAGGATTCTTTACACTTAATTCCAATGTCTGTAGGCATGCACTTAATGTAATGGGCAAAACACTAGGAAGTAAATTCGATATTCAGTAAAAATCAAATTAAAAGTATCTAATGTATAAAAAATCCCTATTCATTTTTCGTAGAGATTTAAGATTAGAAGATAATTTAGGATTAATTGAAGCCCTACAAAACTCTATAGAAGTAATTCCATGTTTTATCTATGATGAAAATCTGATTAAAAATTTTAAAGATTCAAAATTTAGATGGAATTTTCTTAATGAATCGTTAACAGATTTAGATAATGAATTAAAGAAAAAGGGAACAAAATTACAGATACTAGAGGGTAAACCAGAAAAAATACTAGATAAAATAATTAAAAAACATGAAATAGAGTCATTATTTGTAAATACAGATTTTACTAATTATTCACAATATCGAGATGACAAAATATATCAAAAATGTAAAAAAAATAAAATAGTATTTCACAGCACATTAGATTTTTTACTTCATAATCCCAATGAAATAAAAACAAATGAGGGTACACCATATACAATTTATTCATTTTTTTATAAAAAAGCAAAACAAATACCAATCAGAGAAATTATTAAAAACAATAAAAAAAATTACTCAAAAGAAATCATTTCAGAAAATAAAATAAAAAAGAGTGAAATAAAAAATGAAGAAATCAAAGGAGGACGTGAAGAAGCATTAAAAATTTTAAAAAATTTAGATAAATTTAGAAATTATGATAAAATAAGGGATTTCCCAGCACTAAATCAAACAACACTAATTTCAGCACATAATAAATTCGGAACAATTTCAATCAGAGAAATCCATAACCAAATCAAAGAAATTCTAGGAGATAATCATACAATTATGGGCGAAATATACTGGAGAGAATTCTTTAGCCACATATTATTTCATTTTCCACACGCTCAAAAAGCATCATTTAGAAAAAAATTTCAAAAAATCCCATGGTCAAAATCTAAAGAGTTATTTGAAAAATGGAGTGAAGGAAAAACAGGATTTCCGATAGTAGATGCAGGAATGAGACAATTAAACGAAACAGGGTTTATGCATAATCGAGTCAGAATGATTGTTGCATCATTTTTAACAAAAGATCTACATATTGATTGGAGGTTAGGAGAAAAATATTTTGGAGAAAAGTTAATTGATTATGATCCTGCAGTGAATTCTGGGAATTGGCAATGGGCAGCATCAACAGGATGTGACTCAGTCCCATATTTTCGAATTTTTAATCCATGGAGACAGCAAGAAAGGTTTGATAGGGATTGTGAATATATCAAAAAATGGGTCCCAGAATTAGAAAAAATAAAACCAAAAATTATTCATAATTTATGGAATAAATTTCCAGATAATTTGAATTATGTAAAACCCATGATAATACACAAGATAGAAGCAGAGAAAACAAAAATGATTTTTAAATCACAACAATAAAAAGAATATCAGTTGGCACTATTCTAAAAAAAAATTACTACATTATATACTAAAAAAAAATTGTAATTTCATGACACAACATTTTGTAAGTTTTATTGATGATATATGGAATAAATTTCCAACTTTCAAAAATATTAAAAACACAGATCTTACTAATCACAATTTATTGTGGACATTGGAAGAATACAAAAAAGCAAATTATGTAAATTTCAAAACAGGTAAGAAAGAGCTTTACAGATTAAGTATCTTAATAGAAGATTTTGCAGTTAAACATAACACTCCATTAGTAGCAACTTTTGAAACTGAAGCTAGATACAAGTACGTTGAAAACAGGTATATGGAAATTCTAGACAAAATTTCACATGCATGGATAATTGGTAATTTCAACAATCCAGAACTAGCCCCACACCCGCCATCATCAGCAGAAGTAATCAGTTGTGATGGGACAAACATTTCTCCAATGTGGATTGTTCTTACAAAAGGAGAAAAAGGTCCATTTGGTCTGGTTGCAGAAGATATAGGAGACCACGAATATAGAGGATTCTTTACATCAAATGAAAATATTCTAAAAAAAGTAATTGAAGACATCAATGAGCAGTTAAAAATTAAAATTACAGTATAAAAAATAATAAAAAAATCAAATATTTATCAAATTTATTGAAGAAATATTAAAAATCATCAATTAATAGTTGTTTTATACTATATTTGTTAAATTTTAATCTAAGGATTAAAGCATGGAGCAAATGACGATAACATCAACACTGGATAAAATCCAAGAATTAATCGACAGTAATTCAGGAGATACAGGTAGACTAAACCACATTAGAGATTTCATAAACAATGAAAAACCACTTTACAAAACAGATAAGATCTATTTAGAAAAAAAATTAAATTCAAAAGTAGTAATTCCTGCAAAAAA
>CABXQD010000032.1 GCA_902514275.1 uncultured marine group I thaumarchaeote
ATCTGAAATTGTAATGTATGTTCGACCGTCACATGTTCCCAAATAACTATCAGAGTTTACGGATATGTGAAAATCCCACTTTTTTTGCTTCATTTTTTTATCTTGTTCAACAGCGTTGATTACCTTACATACGTCAAACTTTGGATTATCTGCAAATGAATCACCAGGAACTAAATCTACCTTTTCAAATTGTGAATTATCATATGAAAGTACTAAATTGGAACTAATTGAACCAAAATTAAAATTAAAAATGTAATCTCCGTCTGTCTTCCATTTAGAATCTGTTGCAAATGTTTTATAAATAAATGAGCCATCTAATTTTGGTGCAAACTTCCCTGACAGTATTACTTCATTTTCAGGTGATGTAATTGAGAATTTAATATTTTGTCCTCGTTTTAGATCAAAATTCTGAATTGGTATCTGACCTTTTATCACAACTTTATTTCCATTCTCATATGAGGATTTGTTAGATTTTATAAAAAATTTGGATTTGTCATCCACTGGAGATTCAATTTCTTCCACTGACTCTGCACTTGGAGCTTCTGCTAATTCTGGCAGTACTTCTAATGTGAACGGTAAAACACTACGTTTTTGCAGGTGACTAGTATCCATTATTTTTGTTATTGTTTGAGTTTCATCCATCACATTGGTCATATTCAAAGAAAATACTATGATCAACTCTTCTTCATTGAATAATAATGGACCCACATAATCATGATTAGGTCCTGTGTATTCTTGCATCATTGTACTTGGTTCATTCCAAGATACGGTTCCGCCATAATCATATTTGACATCATCTTTGTGTGGGTTCCATTCATAAACTGACAAAGCAACTTGCCGATAGTCATTGTAATTATTTGCAAAATAACTATTGATTCCACTAGGTTTTTTTGCAAAATTTGTCATAAATTTTACTTGAGATATATGATCTAATTTTTTATCATCACCTACACTAATGGTGATGTCAACTGTATCTCCAACCCTTGATGTAATCTTTGGAATCTTTTTATCTTTAAAATTTAAATTAAATTTTTCATTTGAATTAATTGATACTGTCACTTCATCATGAATGTGGGGAGCATACTCAATAGGAGATCCACTATCAACAACAGCATTTGCAACTGAATATGGGGGGGTTACTGAAAATTCATGAATGGCTTCTGCTGAACCAGTTCCCTTTGTACCAAGGACATACATTCGTGTACCATCATCATTAAATCCAATACCCTGTGGATCCGTTTCCCATGGATTTACATCAAAATATCCAATATATGCATAGGACGAAACATCATATGCAGTACTCAAATCAAATTGGTGAATTTTATTATCAGTTGTATTATTTGTTCCGTCATTTGTTATAACAAAAAACTTTGTTCCATCATCAGAAAACTCCATTCCTCTCATAGTTTGTGGTAGATGTGCAGAAAGATCGATTTCTCTTAGTAGGTTTAATGGTTTGATGTCAAATGGATCATCTAAATCCAATTCGTATACAACTTTATCTTTATTATTTAAAAATACTTTTGTACCATCATCGTTAAACACCATACCTGTTGGTGCGCCTCCTACAGGGGAAGTAGAATCATTACCCTTAATGCCTTTTGTCTGAGTCTTCGATGCAGTTGATACGTCATAACCTGTGGTCAAGGCATATTGAATTATTTTATCAGCTGCATTACCCATAAGAAACATAATTGTTCCATCATCATTAAACTGCAATGCTCTCGGCTGATTGTCACCACCATTAGATTTACTTGAATCGAATCGTTCAGAATCTCCTGCATATGATAATGTTGTCAGATCATATGCCGATAGAGTGTATTCTAAAATAAAATCATCATCACCTTCAGTAACTATCAGCTTTGTTCCATCATCATTAAAATCAAAATAACGAGGTGTGCCACCAGAATTGGTTAATTCATGAGTATTTAGAAAAGATATAGTGCCTAATGCATCCACATCTGGGTAATGAACGAATAGTGAGGATACGGCAAACAATAAGATGAGCAGATGAATGTTATTTTTTCTGATCATTATTTTTAACAAATTTTCATGAAACCGCATATCATAAAAATTATTAGCAGTTTTTCTCAATTGGGACAATTAAGTGGCAGCATGTAAAATTTTTCAAAAATATCTGGCAGATGTATTCATAATTTATCTAAAGTGATTGATAATAGATCATAACTAACCAGTATTATCCAGTTAAGGGATCATAAATCTCGAAAATCTACCAAATTATAAAAATATGAAGCGTTATTTTCAACAGCGCCTTTTTTGGGAATTTTTTGTAACCCCACATTATTTGATTCAAGTGCAGCCTGTGCAGAGCCTGCAGCAAAACACAATGCCCACAAGAAATCTTTTTCCTTCAACATTGTACAGGTAAACGTAGAACAAAAAATATCTCCAATACCAGTTGTGTCATGAACAGTCTTGTTTGGTAACTTTAGAGAATAAATTCTGTTTTTTACCAATAATGAAACATTGACTTTGTCAGTCAATAAGACATATTCTATTCCCTTTTTTTGCAATGCCACCATCATTTCATCAGAGGTACCATCAACAATATTTTTTCCCTCTTCAGGATTAATTTTAATTGCATTTACATCTGTTAAATCAAGTTCAGTTTTTTTTAAAATAATATTATTCTCTGAATCCTTTTGACGTAAAAATCCTTGAGGATCAACAAACAAAAAATTAGAATCATCTTTGATATTCTTAAAGACATCATCAGAAATTTCATGAAAAATTGGACTGACTATGTGACCATCAGCTTTGACATTTGAATAATCTATTGGGTCACATTCATTTTCAAGTTTGAGTGTTCTATCACTGCCAGATATTGAAATAGAGAATTTTGTAGTATTTTTAGCAGATTCAGAATCAATCAGATTAATTTTACTTTGATCAAAGTATTGTTTTGGAAAATCAGAACCAAATTTTGTAAAAAGATCTACATCAAATTTGAATTCACGTGCCATGAGTCCACAATACGAAGCAGCCCCTCCAATTTGCTCATAAGAATTGCCATCAATAGAAATTGTATCCAAAGCACAATGAGAATAGATAGCTAGTTTCATTTCTTTAGTTTTAAGATCTTGTGGATTTAGTTTTTTGCATTATTTTTCTCCAAACAATCAGAGCACATCATGTCACCTTTAGACAGTTGTAATTCTACGCCAGATCTAAAGCATGCATGACATAATCCAATCAAATTAATCAATAATACTTAGTGAAACTAAGATTAAAGCATAAAGTGGAGTTTTTGAAGAAATTAGGCACAAATGGACATATTTGGTAAGTTAGCTACAAGAATATAAGTAGGCAAAAGTGCTCAAATTCATGCCACTTAAGCGTGCAAGTAGAGGTCGTACAAAGGGAGGAAAAGGATCATCAGGAACAGTACAATGTACAAACTGTGGTCAAACAGTTCCAAAAGACAAAGCCAAGAAAGTTACTTCAAAATTAAATCTAGTTGAACATACCTTGGCAAAAGAATTACGTGCACAAGGCGCATACATCGCATCACCAACAGTTTTGAAACATTATTGTATTTCATGTGCAGTTCATTTCAAAATCATCAAAGTTAGATCAGAAGACAGTAGAAGAAAACGCGGCAAACTCCGATAGAGTTATTCTTTGATATTTTTTGCAGTGTAAATCATTCTTTGTATTAATGTAATTCCAGCTATTATCACTACGATAACAACTGCATAATCCATAAAACCAAAAATACCAATTACTGCAATTACCAAAAGTCTTTCAGCCCTTTCACCAATTCCAATTCCCTGAAGTTTGATATTGATTAAATCAGATTTTGCCCTGGCATAACTAACTAGCAAAGACAAAGTGATTGCAAGCAATACAAGATATGGTTCTGCGTATCCACCAACTAAAATTCCCAAAAAGATTGCAACTTCAGAAATTTTATCAAACATTGAATCAAGGTATTCACCTTTTTTGGAAGTCTTGCCAGTTACTCTTGCAACCTGACCATCAACCATATCAAAGAATCCTGAAACAAGTAACAAAATACCTCCAATGATTAATCCAAACTCCATACCCATTCCGTAAACTACAGCAGAAGCTAATGCAATTACAAGTCCTACAACAGTCCAAAAGTTTGGAGACAATCCAGTTGCAGCAAATCCTTTTCCTACCTTTTCAAGTGCAGGACGAAGAGATTCACGTAAATTATTTAACACAAAATACACCCAAAATACCATCTAATAAAGATAGTATAGTTTGTCACAGACCATCTACCTCACAAATTTAGGCTGCTTTATTGAAAATAATTACATCAAATTGTGTTCATAAATTCTTTTGAATCATTTTCAATCTGTTTCTTTCTTTCTTGTGACATGTTTTTAATATTTGAAAATGTTGTCCACAGTCTTGGGTTGTTTTTCAATTTTTCTTGATTTTTTAAAAAAAAGTTCCAATACAGATAGTTAAACGGGCATGCATCTTTTCCATTTTTTACTTTAACGTCATACTCACAATTTTTACAATAATCTGACATTTTGTTGATATAATTTCCACTTGCAGCATATGGCTTAGAGCCAAGAATGCCTCCATCTGCATAAAGAATCATTCCATGTGTGTTGGGCAACTCTACCCATTCAAACGCATCAGCATACACTGACAGATACCAATTGCAAACCTGTTTGGGATTAATTCCTGCAATTAGCGCAAAATTTCCGGTAATCATTAATCTTTGAATGTGATGTGCATATGCCTCCTGCTTTGTTTGATCAATGCAACATTTCATACAGTTCATTTTTGTTTTTCCGGTCCAGTAAAAATCAGGAAGTTTGTTTTTTGCGTTAAAAAAATTTGTTTGTGAATATTTTGGCATGTGGTGCCAATAAACTCCTCTTACAAATTCTCGCCATCCTAAAATCTGTCTTACAAACCCTTCAATAGATTCTATTGGCAGGTCCTTATTTTCTAAAACTTTTTGAATTACGTCTCGCGGATTTAGCAATCCGATGTTTAGATAAACGGATAAGACCGAATGATATAGAAATTTTTCATTTTCTTTCATTGCATCTT
>CABXQD010000033.1 GCA_902514275.1 uncultured marine group I thaumarchaeote
GGTACTTCTGAAACTGCTGCATTTGGAGATGTAATTACCCGAAAAGTACTGGCAGGTCAATTACAAACATGTTGGAATCTCAATGTTTCTTATGATTGTCTTAATTTTGAGTCTCAAATTATTCGCTCAGGATTATGGTTAAAAATATTTGAAAAACTCAAGGATATGGATCTTATAGAATTTGAAAATGAAGGTAAAAATTCCCAATGTTGGGTAATTCGTGGAGATGATAAGGAAGAAGATAAGGTAATTGTTCGTAGTAATGGTACTGCTACCTACATTGCCAAGGATATTCCTTATGCTGCATGGAAATTGGGTTTGTTAGATGATCCATTTTACTATCAAAAATATGATGTTATTCAACCTAATTCTAAAACTCTCTGGCAAACTAGTTTGAGTAATGAGAATGCCCTCCCTCAAAATTTTACTGCTCAAAAAGTGGTGACCGTAATTGATTCTCGTCAAGAAAGATTACAAAAAATTATTACTGTATTAATGGAAAAATTTAATTCAACTCCAAACAGCTATGTTCATCTTGGATATGAGTCTGTTACATTGAGTTCTGATACTGCAAAAACTCTTGGATTGGAAACTGATGGAAAACAAGCTCAGATGTCTGGTAGAAAAGGACTGTATGTCAGTGCTGATTCTGTTTGTGAACTATTAAAACAAAAAATTATTGAGGAAACTAAAAAAAGACATTCTGAAATGAGTGATTCTGAAATTGAAAAAATTGCTCAATCTGTTTCAATTGGAACTTTGCGTTATGAGATGATTAAACAAGATTTAGATAAAATAATTACTTTTGATTTAGCAAAATCCCTTAGTTTAGAAGGTGACACTGCACCATACATCCAATATGCATATGCAAGAGCATCAAGAATCTTAGAAAAATCTGGAATTACTCCTACCACTGAAGTTGATTTTTCACTACTTCAAGAAAAATCTGAACTTGATTTGGTTAAAACAATTGGGCTTTTCAATTTACAAGTTCGTGACGCTGCAAATAATTTTGCTCCTAAAGTAATTGCTAGATACTGTCATGATTTGGCAGTATCCTTTAATTCCTTTTATGAACATGTAAAAGTTTTAGATTCGGATAGTGATGATTTAAAATCTTCACGCATTTGTTTGGTCCATTCTTTTAATTTGACTTTGGAGAAAGCCCTGGATTTACTTGGAATTTCTGCTCCAAACAAAATGTAATTTTTAGATATATTTGTGCCTATTTTATCAATATTCTGTACCAAATTAATGTTCTTTGAATTTTTCTTAATCTTCTTAAGTCTAAAATTTTGTTAAAAAATATGCGATTAATTTTAATCATCCCAATAATTGTTTTAGTGAGTATTGTAATTGGAACCCTTGGGATTGAATACTCTAATCAATATTCTCAAGAACGTGAACTCGAAAGTTTAATTGTTTCATGCATGGAACAATATGGTCATTATAGTGATCAACTTGTAAATTGTTTAAATGATGATTCTCTACCTAATCCTTGAACTAAATTTTACCACTAGTAACATTTGTTAAAATTCTTGATATACTTTTATTTACAAATTACTTTATGGTCATGAAATTAGATGACAAGAAAACATTACTGCTTGGATTATCCCTTACATTGGGAATTACTGTTTTTGGTGGATTCATTATAATGTCTTTTTTAATGCCTCATTGTAAGGATGTACTGTGTTAATTGCACAATTTTTTCTTTTACCCTCACCCTTAAGTTATGTTTGAATCTACTAGATCTATGAACTGTTTTGTTTGTGGAAAAGAGAAACAAGATTTTGAAGTATGGTCCAACAAATTAGTTATTGGTATCACATATGATTCTGACTTTCAAAATAATGATGTCATATCTAACATGTCTGATGAAGATATAATTTGTCATCATTGTATTATTGGAATTCAAAAGAATGTAAAAGATAATTTGGGTTCAAAAAATAATTTCCGTTAAAGAAAAAATTCTACTCATCTGAAAAATATGTCAGTGGCAACCGAAGTTACCACTGGAGAATTTTATGCTAAGTAATTGGAATCACTTAACATGTTATTCTCAGGCGTGCAAACCTAATTTTGCTTTGATGTCTCAAATAAGCCTGTTGCGAATGAAAAAATTCATTTCATGCCTACATTTCTTGTATTTTTCTTACATCTAATGATTATTCTTAAGTTGGAGCATATTTTTAATTGAATATTGCAATCTTTGTTGGACCAAGTTAATATTTTAATTAAAATGAAAGTAGGTGATCCCTATCGTCTACAACATATCAAATTAATGTTAAAACAAAAAAGATCTGTATATGGTTCAGACAGGGCATATCTTGATCATTTAATTCATGATTATATTGAAGAAGTTAAAACTCAAAAGAAATTATCCAAAATTCGTGGTGAGAATCCATTTGAAGAAAATTCTGAAACCATTACTTCTGACGAGGATGTTAAAGATGAAGATGATGATGATGATGATGAATATGGTGATGACCTTGTTGTGTTAGAAAATATTTACTGTTGGAAATGTGGAAAATCAATTCCAATTAATTCTAAATTTTGTCTTAGTTGTGGTTGTGATGTCAAAAATCCTGAAGTAAAAGAAGAGCATACTGAAGAACTCACTGAGAAATTACCTAATGATTCCATTAAAAACAACTCCAATAATGGAAGCAAAAAAAATCTTTTCATAGTAATTGGAGTTTTAGCAATTTTAGTTGTAATTGGCGGAGCAGTTGTTGTGGGAGGTGGATTTGATAAATATGATTCTTCAGTTGATGATGATTCTATACCTGCATTAAAGGAAGTAACTAGTGACACAAAAACATCTGATTCTCAAACTACTTCCAAATGTGGAGCTGGAACTGTATTTGATGATACCACAAACACCTGTCTTTTAGAATAAACATAACAGATGATTTTTAATTTTGAATGAATCTTTTCATAAACATTAATGTGAATATTTCTCACATTAGTTACTGATCTTAGATTTATCGTTACATTGTGTTTTCTAAAGAATTGCAAATTTGTTGAATGTGATGATAATTGGAGGTATCCTTTTTTAATAGCACTAGAATTCTTTTAAAATGAAGTCATTATGCGGGATAAAAGAAGTAAATTACAAATTTATTTTGATGTTTTTTCTGCTATTTTGACAGAAAAACAAGATAATGACGAAATTTCTAAAACAAGACTTCAACACAAATCAAACACATCTTATGATAAACTTCTAAAATATCTTGAAGAAATGAGTGAAAAAGGATTAATTAAATTGGAGAATGAAATTGATACCACTGAACTTGGAATACAATTCCATCAAGATTATTCAAATGTAAATGATTTAATCAATGAAATTACTCAAAGATTATCTTAGACAAAACTGAATTTTTCTATTTTGTCATCTTTTGTAAGAAATAATATTTCGTGATGCGAATCAAGTAAGTTTTTCATAAATTGTGGTGCTAATTCTTTGTCTACGCTTGGTACGTGAAATGAACAAATAAAATTCCCAGGAATTTTGTGAAAATTATCATCTACACACTGTTCAATTGCTTCCATTGATTCTGTTTTTTTCTCAGAATTAAAATCAAAATAATGTGTTGAAACTACTCTAACTTTTTTATCTTGTGGAACTGATTCCACTTTATCCATTATCATTTTTTCATATTGTTCAAATTCTTTTGGAATTGGAATGATGTTTAGTAATCCGTTTTCAATGTTGTTATCTACATCAATTCCAAAATTACTCATCCTTTCTTTTAATTTTTCAGGATTATTTGTTGTATAGAAACAAGTTTGGTTTTTTTCCAAACCTATTTTGATAAAATTAAATTCTATTTCTTCAGCCTTTTTTTGTTCTTCGTGAAATAGTAAGATGTGGGTATTTTCAAGAGATTCTAAATGCTCTTGACCAATCTGTGTATAGCTCATTGTATTACATTTTCCTGAATGATTCGAGTATTAAGATATTATTATTTTTCATCATAGTGCCACAATATGACTCCTTTCATACTTAAACCAGTTTCAAAATTAATTGATTTTTTACAAATTACCTTGGTACTCATCAAGGTGCGTAATCGGATTAAATACTAAAGCACTACGTTATTCATGGCATACTTGAGAGTGAAATCCATTCGTGGACAAAAATACCTGTATTTGGTAAAAAGTACCTGGGACGCTAAAAAAAAGACTTCAAAGCAGAGTATAATCAAATATCTCGGTATAGAATCTGATGTGTCCATAACTGACATCCCAGAAGATTATCGAAATTCTTCAAGAATTTCAGAGTATTTTATGAATCAAAAATATTTCCAACCAGTTGTTCAAACTGAAATAACTCAAAAACTTCAAAAAGACTTACTTTCTTCATTCAAAAACGGTGATTATGTTGAAGCAAATTCTTTACTTGATTCTTATGAAAAAATCTATGGATTTGATTCATTTCTCAATGAAGTATTAATTCCTTTGATAGGTGAAATAGAATCTTTGGGTAGTTCTAAAAAAATTGATTTAGGTACTCAAACAACTTGTTATAATGCTGTGCAAGATTTGATGAATTTGATTTTAGAAAATAATTCTGCAAAAATGACCAAGAAAAAAATCTTAATTTGTGTTCCTTATGGTGAGCAACATACATTGGGAACTAAAGTACTTGAATCACAACTCCTTTCTAAGGGAAACACTGTTCATAATTTATCCCCATTTACTCCAACTTCTTCTATTATGGAGTCTATCGAACACAATAACCCTGATTGTATTTTCGTCTCTGTAACCCTTGATGAAAATATTTTATCTGCTAAACGAATGATTCAAAAAATTAATGACCAATATGCCATTCCAGTTATTGTTGGTGGCCAAGCTGTAAAGAATGATTCAGAAAATTGGAATGCTTCAATTGGACAGAATCTCCC
>CABXQD010000034.1 GCA_902514275.1 uncultured marine group I thaumarchaeote
AAAAATGATAACTTACCAAATATTTTGTTATTATCAACAGGAGGTACAATTGCAAGTAAAATTGATTATAGAACAGGTGCTGTTACACCGGTATTAACAGCTGAGGAATTAAATTCATCAGTTCCAGAACTCAGTAAAATTGCAAATATTGAGACAAAAGTACTATTTTCAGAATATTCGGAAAACATAATGCCTGAACATTGGTTAAAAATTGCTGAAACAGTGAAAGAGTATAGCGAATCAGATTATACAGGAATAATTATTGCTCATGGAACAGATACTATGCATTATACATCATCATATCTTTCATTTTCATTAGCAGGATTTCCAATACCCATAGCATTAGTTGGTTCACAAAGATCATCAGACCGTGCATCATCTGATGCTGCATTAAATCTAATTGGAGCAGTAAAATTCCTTACTGAATCTAAAACTAATGGAGTTTACATTGCAATGCATCAAGATGAAAACGATGAAACAATTGCATGCCATATTGGTACTCGTGTAAGAAAAAATCACACTAGTAAAAGAGGAGCATTTCAAACAATAGGAAACAATCCAGCATTTTTAATTGTAAATAATGAAATTCATAAAAATATTGGGGAGAAATTTTTTTCAACTAATGAATTTAAACCTAAAATAAAAATAAATGAAAAAGTTGCTCTAGTGAAATATTATCCAGGGTATAATCCACATTTATTAAAAAATATAATCGATTCAGGATGTAAAGCAATAATTTTTGAAGGTACAGGACTAGGACATATTGGAAAAAATATGTATCCATTAATAAAAATGGCAAATGAAAAAGGAATTTTCATGGGAATGACTTCACAATGTATTGATGGTAGAGTAAGAATGACGGTGTATGAAAGTGGAAGAGATCTATTAAATTTAGGAATTATTCCACTTGAAAATATGATTCCAGAAATTGCAGTAGTTAAAGCAATGTGGGTAACAGGAAATACTGAAAAATACGATGAAATTAAAGAAAACATGCTTAAGCAAATTGCATCAGAATTTACAACGTGAATAGGTAATAAAATGGAAAAATTTTCAATTAAAGATGTATGCGTAAAAGTAGGCTTAGAGATTCATCAACAGCTTGAAACTAATAAAAAATTATTTTGTAATTGCACTCCAATTGAATCAGAAGATTATTCAATTAAATTTCAAAGAAAATTAAGAGCTTCTAAAAGTGAATTAGGTGAATTTGATCCTGCTGCACTTTTTGAAAGTACAAAATCAAAAACCATCATGTATTATGCAAATGAAGAGAGTAGTTGTTTAGTTGAACAAGATGAAGAACCACCACATGAATTAGATAAAGATGCACAAAATATTGCATTAATAATTTCTTCAGCATTAAAATCAAATATTTTCAGGGAAATTTACCCCATGAGAAAAACTGTGATTGATGGTTCCAATACAACTGGATTTCAACGTACTATGTTAGTTTCACAAGGGGGATTTTATAATGCAGGGGAAATAAAAATAGGAATTCAATCTATTTGTTTAGAAGAAGATGCTGCAAAAATTTTAGGAGAAGAAGGAACTATAAGAAAATTTGGACTAGGACGATTAGGTGTTCCATTAGTTGAAATAGCAACAGATCCTTTTGAAGTTGATTTAAGTGAAATTAAAAAAATTGCATTGTCACTTGGAAGAATTTTAAGAAGTACAAAAAAAGTAAAAAGAGGACTTGGTTCAATTAGACAAGATGTCAATGTATCAATTAAAGATGGGAAAGGAGTTGTAATTGAAGTTAAAGGGGTTCAGCAGTTAGATCAATTAGAAAAAGTTGTAGAATATGAAGCAAAAAGGCAACATGGGTTACTAAAAATTTCAAAAAAAATACAAGAAACTAATTGGAAATATGAAAAAGAAAATAAAAAAGACATTACAGAATTATTTTCAAAATGTCAATCAAAAATTATTCAAGGAGCTATAAAGAAAAATCAAAAAATTATAGCAATTTCTTTTAAAAATATGGGTGGAATTTTTGGATATTTACCATATGAAGGCATAAGATTAGGAAAAGAAATAGCAGAATTAGTCAGATTTTTTGGAATCGGGGGAGTTTTCCACTCTGATGAATTACCAAATTACGGAATAGAAAAATCTGATCTAGATGAATTAAAAAATTTATTAAAAATTAATGAAAATGATGCATTTTTAATTTTAGCTGCTCCTGAAGAAAAAATTCATACTGTAATTGATCAAATAATTTTAAGAATAGAACATATCAAAAATCAAGGCATACCAATAGATACAAGATTAGCTACCCCAACAGGTGAAACAAAATTTCTCAGACCTAGACCTGGAGCTGCAAGAATGTACCCAGAAACAGATATTCCACCAATAATAATTACTGAAAGAGAATTAATCAATGCTGAAGAAAATATTCCAAAGTTATGGGATGAAGCAATTAAAGAAATTGAAGTAAAGTATGAAATGAATCAACAACTTGCAGAACAAATTTTTGATTCTAAATATATTGAATTATTTGAAAACATAACCAAAAAAATAAAAATAAATCCAACATTTGTTGCATCGATTCTTTGTTCAACAATTACAAATTTAGAAAGAAAAGGATTAGATTCAAATTCATTAAAAAATCAAGAAATCATTAAATTATTTGAATTATTAGAAAAAGGAGAAATTGCAAAAGAATCAATTGAAATAATATTTGAAAACATAATGTCAAAAAAATCAAAAAGTGTAGAAGAAGCTATGAAAAATACTTCAATTGAATCTATTAATGAAAAAGATTTAGATCAAATTATCAAAGATATAGTAGATAAAAATCAAGAAATCATTAAAAATCAAAAAGAGAGAGCAATTGGACCATTAATGGGAATTGTAATGAAAGAGCTTAGAGGCAAAGCCTCAGGCGAGATAATAAATAAACTTCTTTTAAAAAATATTAAAAACAAATTAGGAAGTGATTAAATGGAGTTTAGAGAAATTTATTGTATCAGTTGTAAAAAAGTAATTGGACGTTATAACATAAAATTTTACAGTGAAGACAAAATTGCAGATTTAATGAAAACAAGTCATGTGACTCATGTTAGAAATGGACATCAAGTGAACATTAGAAAGCTTGTGAAAAATTAATTGAATTTTATTATTTTAATTGCTTCTGAAAGATTTGAAATTCGAAATAATTTTTCATCAGAAATATGTTGATTCCAAGGTTGTGAATATAAAATCACTTTTTTATTATTTTCAATAAATTTTATTGCATTCAAAGGTGAATCATCAATGAATACATCATAATCTAAATCAGCTTTCATTGGTCCATCAATAACGGATACATAATTATCATATGAAATGTCATGATAGTTTAACCAATTTTTTACAAAAGAATCAGTAGATCTTTCTCTAGCAGTCACAATATCTATTTTACCAAGAGTTGAAAGCTTTTTTGTTATATCAGATAAATTTTCTTGTGTAGTAGGAATAGATTTCCAATGTTTCCAACAAGAGCTTAGTTCTGAATAAAAGTCAAATGGATCAATATCAAATTTTTTCCAAAATTCCCAATCAGTTACTTGATTTTTAGAAATATGAGATCTAATTGAATTACTATAATTAATCCAAGAAATTATTACATCTGCAAGAACTCCATCAACATCTAATGCAATTTTCATTATTATCAACTAATCAGAAGTTTTTTGAAATTCATCTAAAAGATTTTTTTGATGTTTACTCAATTTTTTAGGAATATTCACTACCATCCGAACATATTGATCGCCTGTTCCTCTAGAATTAATATGAGAAACTCCTTTACCTTTTAATTTGATAATTGTATTTGGTTGACTGCCTGATTCAACTTTAATTTTTTCATCTCCTTGTAAAGTTGGTACAATAATTTCACAACCTAATGCAGCATCAATCATAGAAATATCTTGATCATAAAAAATATCCTTACCATCTCTGTTAAAATGTTGATGAGGTTGTACTTTAACTCGTATTACTAAATCACCATTTACTCCATCAGGAATTTCATTACCTTCATTAGAAACAATGTAATCACCTGAATCTATTCCAGGTGGAATTTCAAAATCAACTTTTTTAGTTCCTTTAACTCTACCTTGACCTTTACAATTTCCACATGGAGTTTCTATCATTGAACCTTGACCTCTACAAGTAGGACATGGAGCTGCAGTTACAAATGAAGCAAAGCCCATATTACGAGTTTGTCTTACTTCTCCTTGGCCATTACATGTTGAACATGTTTTTTTATTAGTACCAGGTTTACAGCCAGAGCCTTGACAATTATCACATTTAATTTGTTTTTGTAAATTAATTTCCATTTTTTTTCCATGTAATACATCTTCTAATGTTACTGTTGTTTGGTAAAGAAGATCGGATCCACGTTGTTGTTGAGTAAACCCTCCACCGCCACCGCCGCGACCAAAAATAGATTCAAAAATATCATTAAACCCTCCACCGCCACCGCCGCGACCAAAAATATCATCATTACTATATCTACCGTCTACTCCTTCATGCCCATGTTGATCATACGTTTGTTTTTTTTCAGAATCTGAAAGAACAGCATATGCTTCAGAGATTTCTTTAAAGTGTTCAGCAGCATCTTTTGATTGATTACGATCAGGATGAAATTTCAATGCTAATTTTCGATATTGATTCTTTATTTCATCTGAAGAAGAAGTTTTTGTAACTCCTAAAACCTCATAATAGTCACGTTTTGCACTCATGAGTTATTTCTTCATTTTAATTACACTATAAATGATTGAATTTGAA
>CABXQD010000035.1 GCA_902514275.1 uncultured marine group I thaumarchaeote
TGCCCAATTCCTTGGAAAGAATGTCTAGTTTTTCCCTCTCTAGCCTCAATTGTTCTTATGATATGCTCAGTTGATTCAATATCAGTAAATTCATTTTCAACTAATGCCATAGTTAATTTTTCTAATTGGTTCATTGTGGGACAAATTGCAAAAATAGAACCACTACCCTTCAACATCTGTCTCACTTTAGGAATAACAATCCAAGGATCACCAAGATCAATTAATGCGACATCCATATCAGTAACGGGTGTTTCTTTAGAAGTTTTTAAATCCAAATTATGTTGAGTGACATATTTAGAAACACCAGATTTACGAATATTTTTTTCTGCAATTTTCATGAATTTTTCATCAACATCAAACGTGTAAACATGACCTCGAGGTTTTACAATGCTTGCGACAAAAGAAGTTAAAGAACCACTTCCAGTTCCTATTTCTAAGATTTTTTGACCATCTTGAATTCCGGCACGTGCTGCAATATACCCAAGATCTTTTGGATAAACAATTTGAGTTCCATGTTGAATTTTCATAATGTAATCATACATTGTGGGTTCAAGCAAGTACACGTACTTGTCTTTGTTTGTCATCAATCGAGAACCATATTCCTTACCAATAGCGTCAGCGTGTTTTAGAACACCAATATGAGTATGAAGGGATTCCTTTTTTGAAATATTCATTAACCATTTTTTAGAATTATTATAGAAAAATAAAACAGGAGATTTATTTTTAATTATTGCCATGATATTTTTCTAAAAATTTAAGATAAGAATCTTTGTGGGCATATACACACAAACACAAACACAAAAAAAAACTATGTTAAATAATGAAAAAAGTGTGCCTAGTTTGAGTGGTATCTCCACATTTCACCAATGAAATCACATTCTCTGCACACATAAATTAAATTGCCATATGAGGAGGTATGCTGTCTTTCCCATTGCATTAATCCGGAACATTTTGTACAAGGTTTAGTTGGTGGATGTATTCTTTTCTTATGATCTACTAATTCATCATGATCCTCAAATGGCTTATTACAAGCATCACATCTTTCTTTTTTCTTTCCAAGTAATCCCATGATAATCCATCAAAGTCCCCACTAAAAAATTGCTCTAAACAGATTATCATCTAAAATTATCGGTGTCATCCTCATCAGATTGAAAAAAGGTGTTCCTTTCCTTTTTTTCTTTTTTTATTATCCAAATTGAAACCAATATGGAACAAGTCCCGAGAATTAACCAAAAAATACCAAATGTTTGAATGAATAGCAGCAATAAGGTTAAGCCAATTGAAAGTAAGCCATATCCAAGTATAATTTGTCCATAATTTTTACTAAACATCCTCATCTTCTTTTTTAGGAGTTTCTTCTTCCATTAATTTTGAAATTGTGTAATCATGATGATCTTTTTTATTTTTTGCATTCAATTTTTTGATTTTTCTTTTAAGATCTATCCCAGCTACAAGCATAGCAATTCCAAAAAAAACAAGTATACCAGTAAAAAAAGACAGATCATATATCAAAACAAGATTTACACCAAGTAACAAAATTACTATCCCAGATACAACCAGTAAAAGTGGGATTTGTTTTATCATAATTTATTAAGAAAATTGGGTTTGATTAACTTTGATAAAATATCTAAAACGGGACATATTGTAGGCGGATCACAAGTAAAGGAATAGATTATTGAGATATCAAGACAATTAATTTTTCACTTATTGATTGGATTGTAGGCATTATTGCATCATTAATAGTTTGAGCAACTTCAGGAAATGCAACTGAAAATATAATTCCAATAATTATTCCAATAATTAGAGAAATCTTACCCACAATACAAGATTAAAGAGATGTAAAATAATAGTATATGTGACTGACATCAATAATAAATTGAAAAAATTATCTACTTCTTTTAATTGAAATAATTCCACTAAGTAAAATTATTGATCCAAAAATTGTTAAAAACAAAGTTAGGACTCCTACAAAGGATAATGTCCCAACAACAGGAAGATGAATCCAGGGTTCATGCATAGTAGGATCATTTAATGATTCAGATGGAAACAAACCTGAAAATAGTAAAACATCCAAAATTAGAATTACAGAACCAAAAAACAACAAATTGCCACCTAAACTCATTACAATAGATCATGAATTAATTGGGTTGATTAACTTTTTTGATAAAAATTTGAACAAAACTATCAAACATCAGTCCAGATAAAAATAAAAAGAATCAAAAAGGAATTACCTCATGATTACATTAGATTATCTAATTAAGCAAGATGATCAAGTGTCCCAATCAATGCCAGAATGTGAAAATATTAACAGAGATGGGGAAGAAGAAGGCAATTAAACTAAATTATAAAAATCAATTTTAGGTGTGAAAATTAAAAATTCTTTCACCATGTCAAACAGAAATATTTCAGAATCAACTTTAGTTCCAAACATCAAAGGATATTTTTGCATATAATCTAAAAGAATTTTTTTTTCAACAGACAATTCGTCATCACGGATTTCTTTAAAAATATCAATTAATTTTTCTTTTTTGTTACTAAGTGGATGAGGTCGACCATAAGCGTCTTTAGTTAATAGACTATGATCAACTTTTGGAGCGTCAAGACCCAAAAATTTTAAAATTTCCTTATCAATATCTTGTTTAATTAAGTTATTTTGAACATTTTTACAAAATTGAACAAAATCTTTTTTAAAATTTACAGGTAAATTAGATAAATTAATTAATTCTAATAATTTTTTTCGATCTATTAATACTACATTTTTAATTTTAGCTAAATTTTTTGCAGATGAAAGAAATTTGTTATTAGTAATTACAACTGACATTTGGGAATTATATTTTCTTGAAGAATCCAATACTCTTTGAACAGAAGTAAAAGTTAATTCAGATTCTGAACGAGTAGTTTGAACCGCAATACGATAATTAGATTGTTGTAACATCATATCACATCCATATTCTTTTGAACGATTTGTTACAGTAGTAGAATAGCCTAATTTTTTAAATAAATCAATCACAAATTCTTCAAATTCACGACCAGAAGTTTTGTCAAGTTTAGATAAATCATAGAACAAGTCCACAATGATTTATTTCAACGAGACTATTAATTTCATTTTGACTTATTAATAGCAAATAAAAAACATAGTCAAATTGACAGAAATTCTACTAGAAGGTTCAGGAGGACAGATTAAAGCAGATCTTACAGAAGAACAAGTAAAAGAATCAAAACTAGTTCCAAATATGGAGAAATATTTTTTGGGAAAACTTGAAAAACTTGATGTGACAAAAATGATTAACCATTTTTGTAAACAGTGTAATTCAGAATTTGATGGTCCAACCCAAATACAGATTGAAGAAAAACCTAACGAAGCAGTTGCTGATGGATTAATCCTAATTGAAAGAGGACAATACACGTGTCACCAATGTAATTCAATCATTGGAGAATACCGTGTGTTTCAAAAAAGTGAATAGACGAAATAATTATTTTTGTAAATCTAAACGTATTCAATAAATACAGCAATTTTTCAGCAATATTATGGCAAATATGAAATGTGTATCATGTGGAATTAGCTTCTTTTCTCCAATGGGATCAGATAAATGTTCTAGATGTGCAGGAAAAGAATCTCAAGGTTCTGAAGGACATGACTCTTGTGGCTGTGGTGGACACAATTGTTAACTCTTTTTTTCTCTAATCAAAAATATAACTAACAAAAAAAACACAAATTATGACAAAAACATCACTAGAAATGAAAAAATTAGTTGAAGAGTTTATCAAAATTACTAATGTAAAATATGAAGATCAAACAGATAAAATTAAAGAAAAAAGCAATTTAGTTGATTGGCAATTCCATGTTGGTACAAATGTAATTGTCAGTAAAAATGCAAATAGAGAAGACAGAATACACGTGAATGTCAACATGAGATTTCCTCCAGAAGATTCAAAATTATTGGTTAGTAAAAATCCATCATTTTCAAAAGCAGTGATGGAAATTAGTGAAATTTGTACAATTTGCAACATAGGGCATCAATGGATTAAAGATGGAGAAACAATAGCAGGATTAGCAATATTTTCACACATAGATGAACATAATCTAGACAGAATTTCATTTCATAATATTTGGGATAATGTTGCCAGAGTTTCAGGACATGTTCAAAAAATTCTAAGAGCAAATTTTAGTAATTTTTCTTCAAAAAATAATTTGTCAGATGAAACAATGGACAAATCTATGTATGGATAAAATGAGGAAAAAGATATTTTTACAACATATCAAAAGTAAAAATTATTTTTGTGATTTGATTTGTTTGTGAACTTTCATTACAATTAATGCAGGTGTTGCAATGTACATTCCCAAATTCAATGCAATTACAGATAATCCAAGCCCCAAGACTTCTGATTCAGATTCTGCGTTCTCCATAATTGCCAAAGTGGATAACATTGGTGTCAATCCAAGTTTGACTGCTTCTTTGAATAGAGGATTTTCACGCTCATAATCTGCAATAATCGGACTGAAAGTGTAATACAATTCGTTAAATCCGGTCATAAATGCTGAGCCAGATTCTGTGTTCATTAATTGGTTATCTCTAATTTCTCTTAACATCTGAACTTGTGGTGCAAGTTCTGAGCCGTATGTTGCTGTTGCAATTAAACAACCTCCGCCTTCTTCAAATGAATTTACATTGTCAGGATTAGGGATACAAATACCATTTTCATTTGCAATTGTACCAGTACCACAAATGATGGT
>CABXQD010000036.1 GCA_902514275.1 uncultured marine group I thaumarchaeote
CAGTAAATACCCCTAATTATCAAATAGAATTACAATGTGTTCAATTATAGGATATTCTGGAAATGAAATTGCAGCTCCAATTATCGTAAAAGGACTAAAACGAATGGAGTATAGGGGATACGATAGTGTAGGAGTAGCAACAGAATCAGATAATCAAATTGAATTGAAAAAAGGAATTGGTAAAGTAAATGAAGTAAATTCAAAAGTACAATTAGATAAATTACCAGGTAAAATCGGAATAGGTCATACACGATGGGCAACACATGGAAAAGTTACAGATCTTAATGCACATCCACATCCAAGTAATTCTGGAAAAATTGCAATAGTACATAATGGAATAATAGAAAATTTTGAAGAATTAAAAAAACAGTTAGAAGATGATGGATATAATTTCAAAAGTGAAACAGATAGTGAAATAATTGCTAACTTGTTACAAAAAAATTATGAATCTACAAAAAGTGTCAAAGATACAATTCTGAAAACAGTTTCAGAAATTAAAGGACATTATGCATTTGTTGCAATGTTTGAAAATGGTCAGATTGCAGCAGCCAGATTCCACGAACCATTAATTGTTGGAGTCGGACAAGAAAATATTTTCTTATCAAGTGATGTCTTAGGTTTCATAGAATATACAGATAATGCAATATACATGAAAAGTAGAAATTTTATAATTTTAGATAAAAAAGAATTCCAGATTTTAGATTACAATGGTAAAAAAGTGAAATATGAAATTACAAAAGTTTCAAAAGAATTTGGGGATGCATACAAAGGTGATTATGCACATTTCACATTAAAAGAAATTTATGAACAACCAGATGTAATTTTAAAAGCAGGAGATACAACAACTGAAGGAATAGATAAAGCTGTAGAACTAATTAAAAATGCAAAAAATATCTACATTACAGGTAGTGGAACAAGTTATAATTCTGCACTAATTGCAAAACAAATTTTGTCAAAATATGTAAAAATTAAAGCAGAGTCAATCATAGCAAGTGAACTTCAATTTGCACCAGATACTATTGAGGAGAATTCAGTGTTAATTGCAATTTCTCAAAGTGGGGAAAGTGCAGATGTGTTAGAAGCAGTTAGAATTACAAAAAAATTGAATTGTAAAATTATTTCAATTGTTAATTTACTAACATCCTCACTTACACGAAAAGGGGATATAGTATTAGGAATGAATTGTGGACCAGAAATAGGAGTAGCTGCAACAAAAAGTTTCACAGCACAATTAATTCTACTTTACAAAATGGTACAGAAATTAAGTGGTAGTATAACAATTGATTTTGAAAAATTTTCAGAGTCAATATCAGAGATGATTGAAAATCCAAGTAAAATACAGGATATTGCAAAAAAATTGAAAGAAGTATCAGATATTTACATTTTGGGTAGAGGGATCAATTATCCAATTGCAATTGAATCAGCATTAAAACTCAAAGAATTAACATACATTCATGCAGAAGGAATACCAGGAGGGGAATTAAAACATGGTCCGCTTGCATTAATGGATACGAATGTTTTTGTAATTATTATCAATCCAAATGATTCAACATATTCTGACACACTAACTAGTGCACGAGAAATAAAAACTCGTGGAGCAAAAATTATTGGAGTTTCAGACATAGAAAGTGATGTTTATGATTATTGGATACAAATTCCAAAAATTTCTGAAATTTTATATCCTATTTCAGAAATCATTCCAATTCAACTACTAGCATATTATTCAGCATTAGAAAAAGATACTGATCCAGATTATCCTAGAAATTTAGCAAAATCAGTCACAGTAAAGTAAAAAAATCTAATTATTAAGAGATAGTAGTTCCAGAAATATCATGAATTTTTACTTCATTGATAATTTTTTCCATGATCTGTTGTTGTCCTCCTGCATTATCTATTGTTACCAAAAGTAAATTCCCACTAGGTAAAGGAATTGTTGCACGTCTTAATTTTTCATAAATTGCTAAAGTATACAGTCCTTCCCCAATTTTTGGATAGTGTTTTTCTCTAGATTTCCATGCTGTTATTGCATGATGTATTGTTTCTTGTGTTTCTTCAGGAGATAAGAATAGATTTGTGTCAGGTTTTGAACCTTTAGCAAGAATGTCACCAGACTTGTTAGCTACTGCAGCAAATCTAATATTTTTATCTAAATTGAATAGTCTATGTACTAAACTTCCATAGTCGATAACTTGACTCATGGGAAATTATTCGTAGAGAGGAAAATAACTATGATGAAGAAAATTAAGAAAAAATGTTTAGTTTTTTGAAATAAATAAAAAATTTGTTTAATTTTAAGGATTTTATCATATATGTTTTAAGTTGAAGATAGAGAAGATAATCTAGCATATTCCTGTTCTGCAAGATTCAGAAATTTTGTTGAATCATTTCCAGTTTTTAGCATTGATGAAATAATACTACCACCAGCACCAGCGCCTTCTTTTCCAAATCCTTCTGAAAATGCCTTTAGTCCAGAATGTTTTGAATTATTTAATCCGGGATTTACAGAGATTGCGGGAATATCAGCAATTTGTTTTACAAGATTAGCAAAATTAGCATTTTGATCATTTGTAATATATGAAGTAGTTCCAATTGCAGTATTCTCTTCATTAAATCCAATTTTAGATGCAAATGCCAAAACTGCCGTCATCTGGGTACCACCAGCTAACATTACTTTGGAAACAGCAGATGCTGAACTTAACATTCCTGCAACAAAAGCAATCATAGGGTCACCAACCTTTGCCAATATACTATACGGATGATCAGAATCAATTCTCTTTATTGCAGAATCAACAATTTCATTTTTTAATTTAATTGGATTAACAGGAATACTAGAACTTGTTTTAGCATCAAAATCAAAAGCACGTAATACAGCTAAAGCAGTAGTTGTTCCACCAGGAATTGATTCACCGATTACTAAACAATCAGTTAGAGATGCCATATTTCTTCCTACAATTCTACCATACTCAACAGCAGTAGAAACTTCAGAATCAGTCATTGCAGATTCAATAGAAATATTTTTTCCAAAAGGCAACCCAGTTTCCATAAAAGGTAATTGAGGAGTAATTTTACTTCCAGCATTAATTGTTAAATGAGGGATACTAGCAGATTCCAAAGCTGTCTTTGTTAAAAGAGCAGGAGTAGGTTTTCCATCAGGAGTCATTGGAATATTATCAATTGTTTTACAATATCCGTAATGAAGATATTCTGCATCAGCTGGTGGAGTATATTTCATGGAATTGCTATCTGCACCTGCAATAGTAATTCCAGGAATTTCACAAGTTTCAGTATACGACATTACAAAAGAAAGAAGAAATCGTCCAGACTTGACAGATTCAAGGAAATTTTGTGCCTGCTCAATATTTCCAAATAACTCAAAATCGTCCAAAATACCACTAACCCATCATATCTAGAAACTGTTGTTCAGTTCGTTTTTGCATTATCATATTAGTCATTTTTTCTTTTCCTATAGTAGATATTTCAGTTGAACCATAATTATGACCAGGATATAATACTAAATTATCATCTAAAGGATAAAGCACGTCAAAAAGACTATGATATAGTTTTGATGCACTGCCTCCAGGTAAATCAATTCTACCACAATTACCAACAAATAATGTATCACCAGAAAAAATTTTTCCATCACCAACAAGACAAATACTATCATTAGAATGTCCAGGTGTATGAAGAACTTTTAATTTTGAATTACCAAATTCAATAAAATCACCATCAGTTACAGTTATGTCATTTTTCAAAGTTGATGATTCATGTTGGATTATAGGAGCCTTTGTGGATACAACCATATCTTCATTTCCTCGTGTATGATCATCATGATAATGTGTATTAACAATGTATTTTATTTTTAAATTATTTTCTTTAATTATCAATTCTAATTCCATCAAATTCCAAGAAGGATCAATAATTATAGATTCATTAGATTTTTCATCAACAACAATGTAAGAAAAATTTTGCATTGGTCCAACTGGTATTTGGTGTACTATCATACAATTCCCTCTTCAGCTTCAACAGGAATGCCAATTTTTTCTGCAAATAATTCACCAGTCAAATCCTTTCTTTTTGGAATTCCTTCTTTCATTTTATGAAATGTGACGGTCATATCACATTTAGTGAAAATATTAGAAGTGTTTCCAGTTTGAGGATCCAAT
>CABXQD010000037.1 GCA_902514275.1 uncultured marine group I thaumarchaeote
TAAGGGACAAGGTAATCTTTCAAGATGGGGAATGTTAATTGCAATTTCTGGTGCATCAGCTGCGATAGCGGGTGTGGGTGCGGGAGAAGCATTTGGATTCCATCTTGATCATATGGGACCACTAGAAGGTCTGTTAGAAGAAGGAGGAGCTTTACATTCAGTTAGTTGGATTGTAGGAATTCTCAGTGTTGCTGAATTAACATTTGAACAAGTAATCAATATCTTGAAAGTCTCATTATTCATTGGAATTGTTCATTTGGTTTGGGCAATGGTTCTTCGTGTAATTAGGGGACTAAAAGAAGGACACAAAATGGTAGTGTTTACTGAAGCAATTCCAAATATTGCACTTTATGGTGGAATTGTAGTTATCATGATGTGTGCAATTGGTTCACAATATGATGTTATGAACATGTATTCTAAAGTTCACACAGAATCAGTTCCATGGGTTACAATGTTCCTTGGAGATTGGGCCCAAGTTTGGATTATTACAAGAATTGCAGTTGTTATCGTAATTGCATCAATGGTCATAATGATGGTTGGTGGCGTAATGCATGCAAAGAAACATCCTGAAGATGGAGCAGATCCAGCGAGTGTGATAATGGAAGTTCTATTAGGAAAAACAGTAGAAGCGTTAGCTCACACAATTAGTTATGCAAGACTTGGAATTATGTTACTTGTGCATGCGGCGTTACTGATGACAGTGAATAATGCATTTACATCTCTAGGTGGTGTAGAATCAGGTGCTGCAATGGTTATGATAATTGGAGGAAACTTGGGAATCATGATGATTGAAGGATTAATTGTATACATTCAGTCTCTCAGATTGCACTTGTATGAATTCTTTACAAAATGGTATGTTGGTGGTGCAGAGCCATTTAAACAAATTAGACCAGAATTGATTTACAATCAATTTATTTGGAAGAAAAAATAAATTTTAAAAATCAATTTTAAAAAGACATTAGTTGTTCAGTATCTATTTTTCTATAGGAAGATCCAAATTATTTCCCCATTCACCCCAAGATCCCAAATACACCTTTACATTTTTGAATCCAAGTTTTTTTAAAACCAAAAAGGAATTAGCAGCTCTATATGCCCCTTGACAATAAGTAATAATTTCTGAGTCTTTTGGAATATCATACATTTTAGATAATTCTTCATCACTTTTGAAAGTCCCGTCATCAGAAATATTTTGATTCCAATCAATATTGATAGAATTAGGAATATGGCCAGTTTGAGCAGCTCTAACTATACTTCCGTCATATTCAGCAGTAGAACGAGCATCTATTATTTTCAAAGTATCTAAATTATCTTGAATATGTTCAAATCCAGATATTATTTCTGGATTAACTTTTCCTAAAAATTCTGAGGGTTTGAAATTATTTGCTTTTGTTTCTAGTGAGAGATTTTCTTTTTTCCATTTTGTAATTCCACCATCTAACATCAAAACATTTTGATGTGAAAAATACATCAACATCCAAACACCTCTAGATGCAAGCATTCCAGATACAGAGTCATAAAAAATGATTTTTTTGTCTGGAGTGACACCAAGAAACGATAATAGTTTTTTTGCTTGATCATTAAAATTCTCAATTCCTTGTTTTGTTGTATCAATCCAATGAAATGCAAATAAATCTAAATGGACAGATCCTGGGATATGTCCTTCAGAGTATTCTTTGAAAGAACGTGTATCAGCTATAATGACATCAGGATCATCAAGAATTGAATTTAATTCAGATGTGGAAATTAACATATTTTTGATTAAGATTTTAACGATAAATAAATTACATTAGTGTTCAACATAGTCCAAAATGATTTTAGGAAAATCCATTACACATAGTGTAAGGAGTAATAAAATAAAAAGAGAAAAAAGGGTTTTTTTCTATTCGTTTACGTATGCTCTTTCGCCATGCTGTGCCAAATCGAGACCAATCTCCTCTTCTTTTGGAGTGACTCTGATTCCGCCCGGCCAAACGGCATCCATTACTTTTAGGATTACAATTGTAACACCAAAGGCATAGCCTATTGATATTGCAGCACCAATGATGCTGATTGCTTGCTGTTCCATTCCTTCTGCAGTACCAGTCCATGCTCCGATACCGTCTCCAGTATCCCAAACGTGTGGACTAGCCAATGTACCAGTCAAAATTGCACCTGTAAGACCACCCATTCCGTGTACTCCCCATACATCTAATGCGTCGTCCCATTTGCGTGCACTCTTGAATGCAATTGATGCATAACAAATTGTACCAGCTGCAATACCGATTATAATCGCAGCCATTGGACCTACCCAACCTGAAGCTGGTGTGATTGCTACCAATCCTGCTACTGCTCCCGATGCGGCTCCTACAACACTTGGTTTTCCTGTATGTGCCCAAGACATGAGCACCCAAGTGACTGCAGCCATACCAGTTGCTGTATTTGTAACAGTCCATGCGCTGACGGTAATGCCGTCTACCATTACTTCACTACCTGCGTTGAAGCCAAACCATCCAAACCAGAGTATTCCTGCTCCGAGGACTACCATTGGAATATTGTGTGGCTCCATTGGTACTTTGCCATATCCAAGACGTCTGCCAAGGACTAAGGCTCCGGCCAATGCCGCAAATCCTGAAGAAATGTGTACTACAGTACCACCTGCAAAGTCTAATGCGTATGATGGCGAGAGATCTGGATCGAGGTCTATTGAACCTCCTCCTATGTATCCTCCTCCCCAGACCCAGTGTGCTATTGGGTCATAAACGAAGGTTCCCCATAAGAGTACGAATATCATTAATGCGCTGAATTTGATTCTATCAATCAAACCACCGATAATGAGAACTGGTGTAATGATTGCGAAGGTTGCTTGGAACATTGCAAATAGTTGGTGAGGTACTGTACCTGGCCAACCTTGACTACAATAGTCTCCGTCCTTCATTTCATTCATTTGGTAAGCATTTGACCATGTATCTGCACAAGGACCAACCTCACCTAGAGGGGCCCATGCTGAGACCATGTTAAAGCCTGCATAGTCAAGATTACCCATGAACATGTTTGCATCATTATCAATTCCGCCAAATGCTAGTGAGTATCCCCATAGAACCCATTGTACTGACATTAGACCCATTACAATTAGGGTCATACCAAGTACGTTGACGATGTTCTTTGATCTGGCTAATCCGCCATAAAAGAAACCGACTCCGGGTGACATGAGTAGTACCATTGAAGTTGCAGTGAGCATCCATGCTGTATCACCTGTGTCTATTAGACAAGGCATCATGGCTCCTTCACCGTCACTATCGTACCAACATTCGTTAGGGTTACCAGTGTAAATTCCACTGGTTCCTGCGACGTATCCGTCCATACCGTCATCAACACTTTGTGCAAATGCTTGTGACATTGCACCAGTTGCTGTGATAGATACTGCGGCTACAAGTAATAGAGCATACTTGTAGTTTCTAGAATTCATTAAATTTTAACGAAATTGAATATTATTAAAGGGTTGAAGACTATAAAATCACTCAAAAAGTAACTTATTATATTATATAATATTATGATAGTAACATAGAAAATGAAAATTATGTTGAGGAAAAGTAAATGAAGTCTAAATCAAAAGGAAAATTAGCAATTTTTGATACCTTCAAGACTAAAGAAAAAGATCTTACAGGAGAAGCAAAAAGACAAAGAGCTATTATTACAATTTTGGGAAGTAATGCAAATCCAGCTGAACGAACAAGAACTGGAATTTCTCAAAAAATAGCAAAAAAACAAGGTATTGCATGGAAAAATATCTACTCAGGAATTTTTAGAGATCTAGATGAGATTTTACTTCCTATGAAAATAGCAGAAGAAGATGGAA
>CABXQD010000038.1 GCA_902514275.1 uncultured marine group I thaumarchaeote
TTTTCTTCATTAGACATAGATTTTTACAATTTTCTCTCCATTATAATCTAATTATTTTTATGTCAATAATTTGTATAATATTAGATATGGATTTTTTTAAAAATAAAATTAAAAAATTTCAGGAAAAAAAATTAGATGAAATATTATTTAAAATACAATTTCACGAGTCGACTAAAAAGAAATTAGAAGAACAAATGCAAAGGATAGATTTTCATGATGATAAAATTTCAAAGGATATCTCATATCATTCTCAAATGATAGAAATTTGGAAAGGTAATGAAAAAAAATTGCGTAAACAAATGTCAGATCAAATTTAAAAAAAATAGAAAGACGTAAAGAAATTTCTAATTATCATGAAAAAAGATCAGTGTTTTAATATAAAATAGAATATAGTAGAATAATGGATTTAAAATTTTTGAATGATCTAAAAAAACAAGATAAAGAAAAAAGACAAGCACAGAATAAAAGATATAGACAAAAATACAAAGAGTTGCTTAATTTAAAAAAACAACGTGCATATCATCAGGAAAAAGTTGAAAAAATATCATAGATCAATAATTTTAAAAGTAATTTCAAAAAATAATCAAGAACAACGAATTATTAAGTTCTGAAATCTAACCATATTAGTTGAAAAGTTCAGTTTGGCACCCCAATACACAGATGAATGAGTGGTCATCATTTGATACGATAACAAAAGGTAAAGGCATATGGTTAATTGATTCTAAAGGCAATAAAATAATTGATGCAGTGGGATCCATGTGGTGTAATGTTTGGGGACACTCAAACCCTCAATTAGTTAAAGCAATAACAAAACAAAGTAAAAAGATACAACATTCATCATTGTTTAATCTTACAAATGAGCCAGTGGAGAAATTAGCAAAAAATCTAATTAAAATATCTCCAGGCATGAATAAGGTATTTTATTCTGATAATGGATCATCCGCAATGGAAATTGCCATAAAAATGGCATTACAATATTGGAAAAATATTGGAGAGGTAAAAAAAACACAAATTGCAACAATAGAAAATGGATATCACGGAGACACATTTGGTGCTATGTCTGTCGGGTATGTTCCAGAATTTTTCAGAAAATTTAAAAAACAATTATTTTCAACTATTCAATTTCCAGTTCCTAACAAGTATCGATTGCCTAAAGGATTCACTTTATCTGATTACCAAAATCATTGTTTAGAAAAAATTGAAAAAAGATTTTCTAAAAATAATGACATTGCAGCTTTCATAATGGAAAGTGGTGCACAGATGGCAGGAGGGGCCATAATTTATCCTAAAGATTTTCAAAAGAAAATTAGGGAATTATGTAAAAAGTATGACATACTATTTGTGTTAGATGAAATTGCAACAGGTTTTGGACGATTAGGATCAATGGTGCAATATCAAGATCAAAAAAGCATTCCAGACATAGTAGCATATGGAAAAATGTTGACTGGGGGTTATCTAACAATGGCAGCTACACTTGCAAATAAAAAAATCTATGATTCATTTTCAGGAGAATTTAATGATTGGAAACATCTTTTCCACGGTCACACATATACTGGAAATCCAATAGCAGCAGCAGTAGCAAATGAAAATCTTCAGATGTATAAAAAATATAATTTAATTAAGCAAGTACAAAAGACATCCAAAATATTTGAAAAATATTCTCAAGAAATTTTGGATATCGATATTGTTGGAGATGTTAGACACAAGGGAATGTTAATGGGAATAGAATTAGTATCAAATAAGAAAAAGAAAACTCCAATACGCACAAAAAAATCAATAAACAAGGTATTTTTTGAAGAAGGAAAAAAACAGGGCATATATCTTCGCACATTAGGCAATATCGTAATGTTAGTTCCACCATTATCAATACAACAAAATGAACTAGAATTACTCCTAAAGAAAACCATTAAGACCATTCAGGTGGCAAAATCAAAGACTTTTTGACTGTTAACCTCCAAAATTATTGAGGTTAACAATTACCATATTTTTATAAATGGAATGAAAGATGTTCCAATATGAATAACTTGGAATTCATAAAAGAATGTCAAGAAAAGGTATTTTCTGGAGAAAGAATTTCTGCTGAAGATGCAAAAAAACTATTCAACATACCTGATGAAAATCTCAAAGAATTAGCTAAATGTGCTAATGAGATCACTAGAGATTATAATGGAAATAAAGTAGATGTCGAACAATTAAACAATATTAAAAAAAATGCATGTAGTGAAGATTGTACATTTTGTGGGCAATCTGCATTTTTTGATACAGGTATAGAGACATACCAATTACCTACACCTGAAGAAGTTGTAACTAAAGCTAAAAAAGCAAAAGAGGAGGGAGCAGAATCATATTGTCTAGTTGCTGCTTGGAGAGAGCCATCATCAAAAGATTTTACTAATGTCTGTAAAATCATTACAGAAATAAATGAAAAAGTAGGAATAAGTGTAGAGTGTAGTTTGGGTTTTCTTACAAAAGAACAAGCTGTAAAATTAAAAGAACTCAAAGTAAAAAGATACAATCATAATTTAGAAACAGCAAAATCAAAATTTTCAGAAATATGCACAACTCACACATATCAAGATAGATTAGATACACTTGAAATTGCAAGAGAAGCAGGATTGGAATTATGTACTGGAGGAATTATTGGGTTAGGAGAAACTAGAGAACAAAGAATAGAAATGACATTAGAATTAGCAAGAATATATCCCGAAGAAGTAACAATAAACATACTAGTTCCAGTATCAGGAACACCATTAGAACTACAAGTTGATTTACCTAATTCAGAAATTACTAGAATCTTCTCAGTAATACGATTTCTATTACCTGAATCAGTGATCAAAATTTCTGGAGGTAGAGAAACGAATTTGGATGATTCAGGAGAAGAATTACTTCAAAGTGGAGCAAATGGAATTATTACTCAAGGATATCTAACAATGGATGGTAATGATGCCCAAAAAGACCGTAAAATGATTGAAAAAATTGGTCTTGAAGCATAAACTCAATTTTATTGATTCAGAATTAGTAGAAATTAAAGAAAATAACTTACATAGAAAATTACGATATGGAAAAGCTCAAGGAGCACATATTAAAATTAAAAATAAGAAACTGATCAATTTATGCTCAAATGATTATCTTGGCATTCCGATTACAAAAATTCAGACCAATCAACTTCAATCAAGTTCAAGATTAGTATCTGGAAATGACGAATCATATGAAAAAATAGAAAAAATTCTTGCCAAACACAAATCACAACAAAATAGTCTCATTTATCCAACTGGATATATGGCAAATTTAGGAGCCATATCAGCAATAGTCAAAAAAGGAGATCTTATACTTAGTGATGAATTAAATCATGCCAGCATTATTGAATCATGTAAATTATCAGGTGCAAAAATTTCTATCTACAAACATAATGATATGAATGATTTAAATCAAAAAATAAGAAATCAAGGGAAAAATAAATTCATCATAACTGAAGGAGTATTTAGTATGGATGGAGATGTATCATCACTAAAAGAAATTACAGAGATTTCACAAAAAACAAATGCAATAACTATTGTTGATGATGCACATGGAGATTTTGTCTTAGGCAAGGATGGTAAAGGAACACCAAATTATTTTAACGTTGAAAAAAAAATTGATTTGTATATTAGTAGTTTAAGTAAAGGATTAGGATCTTTTGGAGGATATGTTGCATCACAAAATAATGTTATTGACTTATGCATAAATAAATCAAAATCTTTTATTTACACATCAGCATTACCATCATTTCTA
>CABXQD010000039.1 GCA_902514275.1 uncultured marine group I thaumarchaeote
AATGAAATTACTGAAATGGGAAAAGAACCCATTATTGCAGTAATTGAAAGACGTGGTGAGGTAATATATTATAAAATTAATAAAATGAACTTTTTTGAAAATAAAGCAAGGTTAGAAGATTCTTTTGAATTCTAAATTTGTGTAACCCATTTTGATGAATATTTTAAAAGATTATTTTCTTCTGCATACATAAAATCACAAACATCGACATACTTTGTTTTATTTTGCCATAAATCCTCAAAATCTTTCATTTTTCTTTCAACTCTTGTTTTATCATTCCATGATGTAAAAACATCTACTGATTCAAAATCTCTCGTTTCACTTGAAAATGATTCTTTTGATGTTCCTGTAAATGCAACTTGTTCATCTTCATCATCTCTAAAAATTCCAATTCTTTCTGAGAATGCATCTGCAATACGTTCTGAATTTGGAATTGCAATTTTTAATTCAATTTGACCTCTATTTACTATATTTTGTAATTTCTGAATTTTACTATTTTTTATGAGTTTTCCTTCAAATGATTTTGTAAATTTTTCAGAAAATAATTTTGTAAATAAATTGAGATCCTCTGTTTTGAATCTGTGACCCGTTACCATTCTGAGTTTAGCTCTGCCCTCATCAAAATTGTCAAACGCAACTGATATTGTAGCTAATGTTTGAATTGATAAAAAATTTACACATCTGTCATATTGAATACAATTACTTAAACAAGGGAAAAAGAATTCTGCAACAATATCGTCAACATCTGATCTATATTCTTCTTTCAGATTTAGATTTTTTAGACCCATGTTGAATCATTAGTGAATTTGATATTTAAGGCAACAATTCCAAATGAATAATGCTCCCATCGGGAAATGTCTTCTCAGTCCAATACTCCAACATCTCACAGTCGTGAGGTATTGTTGTATTTTTCAATGTTAGATTTACGAACTAATTTGATTTAAGATTGTGGTTTTGCTTTATCTGGGATTTACAAACATGTCTTGTACTTGTTCTAGGGATGCCTTTTCTTTACATACGTAAATGAATTGTATGTTTTCTAGTCGAAGTTTTGCACTTTCTTCAAGTGCAGTTGGGTCTTCCCTTGATGGGTCCAAACGGATAAAATTATCTCCCAACTCTATCCATTTGCCATCTTCATCGTACAGTCGGGATGTTTTTTCCATGTAAATTTGATTATTCTCAACATCAGTTAGTATTCCACAAAATGTATCTCCTTCATTTTCTTGCTCAATGTCTTCAGACAGTTGTAAGATTATTGGCATTCCAAGATATTTTCTAATTGTACCTGTATCAATTTTGACTTCTGAAAATGACGATGAGATGTTTCGAGTCATGATGTTTGTATTGTACTAAGATATTTGATGTTGTCTGAAATTGACTCATAATTTTTCATTATTTTGTATCTCCCACTTTCCATCCTTGTCAATAATTAATGCCATTTTTTGTGCCAATCCATTATTCATGTGGTCATGCAAATTCAGATGTCTTTGAATTTCATTCTTCTCTGTAGAATTAATTGTGTACAGTATGTCATATTCCACCTTGTTGTTTTTTGTATCAGGCCACAATCCGTAGTAGATTGTATCTGTTTTCACAACATCTTTGAGATATTTTCTATACTCTGGAAATCTATCAAAATTGTATTGCTGACGTGTAACTGCGATTAGGACTACAGACCTTTCTCCAATGTTTGCATTATCGTGAATTTCCTTTAATGTGACTTTTTGAGCATGCTCATTCCAATACAGAGGCTGGCTGTTTTCAGTAAATGTTTTTTCATACTTTTGAAACTCTTCTGCAATTTTTTTATCAATTGATTGCTCCACAATTATTCCTCCGTCATAGCAATCCTTGCAAATCCAATTTGGTTTCTCTGAATCTTTTTCTGATTTGCCCCATCTGTTCTCATCCTTGATCTTCTCCCACCGGTTTTCAAGTAAAATTCTTTTTTCATCTATCAGATCATCCCATTTGGTTTGCAACCTTGGTGTGAATCGAGGATCATAGAAGATTAGGACATTGGTTGAATTGCACTTTGGACAGTAAACAGGATAGCCCGGAGACGTTGAGCATATCTGCACCTTTTTTCTACGATGAAAGTCTTGACTCATTTTTTATTCCCTTTAATTTTCGGTTGCTGGCAAGTGTAATTCTAAACAAGAATATGACATACGCTCTGCAGCGACTATCCCAATATCTTGAACCGTTTATGGTTCTACTTACCTTGTCAAACAGTCGTATGTGATTTGTGTTGGAGTTGTCGTATGCAATTCTGAATGCCTTGTCAAAATCCTTGAGAAAATTATTGTCACAATTTTCTATAGAAACTCTAATCTTTTCATTGAGTATGATTTCCCTATATGTGAAATACTGTTCAACTGAAAACGTTGTGACGAGTTTACTAATTGCCTCTACATCTGAATACTCTGTCTTGCATCCTGCAGAATCTCTGCCTGCAAAAAAGCCATTTTCATATTCACTGCGTCTATAATATGCAAACTCCTCTAGTTCCTTTGCAATTATTTTCAAATACTTTGGAGGAAATGTCTCAATCCATTCTTCTGTACTTAGTTCGTCTAGTGTATCTATAATCATTGCAACATCTCCCTCCTGGTCTTAAACAACTCGTAGGAATTTTTGTTTAATCCCTGAAGTAGTTCTGCTACTGCTTCGTGGTTCAAAAAGAGATGTGTGTTACCACATGCAATTATGATGCCCTTTGCATTTTCTTGATTACACTCTATGAGATTCAAGTGATAACCTTCAAAGAAAACATCACTCAACTCTATTCTCCCTTTGCCATTGGAGTGCAGTTGTTTTGTTTTGTCTTGCAATTTCATCTGTAGGGTCTAACCGAACTGCTTCCTCAAAACATGCCACTGCATCAGGGATTTTTTTCAGACGTATGCATGAAACTCCCTTGCCACACCAACTGTGAGAATGTGTAGGATCTATCCTAATTGTTTCTTCATAACAAGTAAGGGCTTCTTCATACTTGTCCAGATGAAATGAATCAAGTGCTTTGTTATACCAAGCAGCTTTAGATCTAGGATCTAACTCTATGACTTTGTCATAACATGCAATTGCTTCAACATATTTTTTTTCTTCACTTAACTTTACACCCTTTTTTAAAAAATAGGCCGCTTCGTCAGGTGGTTTTGATTTTTGTATTAGAACTTTTTCAAGTTCTGTTATTTTTCGTACCATGTACAGTTAGTGAATTTATGATATTTAGGGGTTTAACTATACTTAATATTTGTAAAAGTATGTTTAACAATACTTAATTTCTAGGCATGAAAAATATTTTAGAAATATATATTTAATTTTAATGATATGTGCTTCATCAAAAGTTTTTGGTAGGGTTTGAAAAAATGTTATCAAATATTATGAAAATGAGTTAAATCTAAATCCAGTAATAATGCAAAAATGAAGACAAACACAGATTCAGTTAATAATTAGTATAACTTAATTTTAGAAATGTGTGCAAGCTTAGAGCAATTTAATTCAAATAACCAAAAATATGTATCGGGAAACAAATTTCAAGGAAATTAGAGGTTTAGAAAATGGCGTGTCTTGAAAATGATCTTAAAGCATCTCTGGAAATTAATTACCGGGGA
>CABXQD010000040.1 GCA_902514275.1 uncultured marine group I thaumarchaeote
AAATTTTTCAGGATCTGAATTATCTTCAGAAAACATTGAATGTATTGGTGGTGTTAAAATTGAATCAAAAGATGGAGCTATGAAATTCGATAATACTATTGATGCAAAAATCGATCGGTTAAAGCCTTTAATTAGGAAAGAAATTGCATCAAAATTCGGAGTGAAAGAATAAGATGACAGCACAAGGTAGAATTGTATGGGTAAGTGGCCCGGCAGTTAGAGCAGACGGTATGGCAGATGCAAAAATGTATGAAACTGTAACTGTAGGTGATTCAAAATTAGTAGGTGAAGTAATTAGATTAACAGGAGATGTAGCATTTATTCAAGTTTACGAGTCAACAAGTGGATTAAAACCAGGTGAACCTGTAGTTGGAACTGGAAATCCCCTTAGTGTATTATTAGGTCCTGGAATTATTGGACAACTTTATGACGGAATTCAAAGACCACTAAAAGAATTATCAAAAGCATCTGGTTCATTTATCGGCAGAGGTATCACAACTACTCCAGTTGATATGGTCAAGACATACCACTTTGTCCCAACAGCAAGTAATGGTGATGAAGTTTTACCAGGTAATGTTATTGGAACTGTACAAGAAACAGATCTTATTGAACACTCTATCATGGTTCCACCAAATCACCCAGGTGGAAAAATTTCAAACCTTGTTTCAGAAGGAGATTATAATTTAGAAACTGAATTAGCAACTGTTGAGAAAGACGGTCAAAACGTCCCACTCAAAATGTATCATAAATGGCCAGTAAGAAAACCACGTCCATATAACACAAGATATGATGCTACAGTTCCATTACTTACCGGACAACGTGTAATTGATACATTCTTCCCAATTGCTAAGGGAGGAACTGGTTCAATTCCTGGAGCATTTGGAACTGGAAAAACTGTTACATTACACCAAATTGCAAAATGGGCAAACTCACAAGTTGTTGTTTACATTGGTTGTGGTGAAAGAGGAAATGAAATGACTGAAGTATTAGTTGAATTCCCACATCTTAAAGATCCAAGAAGTGGAAAACCATTAATGGATAGAACTGTACTTGTTGCAAATACTAGTAACATGCCAGTAGCAGCAAGAGAGGCAAGTATCTACACTGGAGTAACAATTGCAGAATATTACAGAGATATGGGTAAAGACGTCGTTCTTGTAGCAGATTCTACAAGTAGATGGGCTGAAGCACTCAGAGAAATGAGTGGTAGATTAGAAGAGATGCCAGCAGAAGAAGGTTATCCATCATATCTTGCATCAAGATTAGCAGAATTTTATGAAAGAGCAGGCCGTGTTAGAGCAGCTGGAAGTCCAGACCGTGACGGTTCAGTTACTTTGATTGGTGCTGTATCTCCATCCGGTGGTGACTTTACAGAACCTGTAACAACACACACAATGAGATTTATCAAAACTTTCTGGGCATTGGATGCAAAACTTGCATACTCTAGACACTATCCATCAATTAACTGGATGAACAGTTATTCTGGTTATCTTGGTGATATTGCAAAATGGTGGGGTGAAAATATCAGTGAAGATTGGTTTGGAATTAGAAATGAAGCTTATGGAATTTTACAAAGAGAAGATACTCTAAAAGAAATTGTAAAACTCTTAGGTCCTGATGCATTACCTGATGAAGAAAAACTCATCTTAGAAATTGCAAGAATGGTAAAAATTGGATTGCTTCAACAAAATTCATTTGATGATGTTGATACATACTGTAGTCCTGAGAAACAATTCAAATTATTGAAATTAGTTGTAGATTTCTATAAACAAGGTCAACAATCATTAAAAGAAGGAACACCACTAGCTTCAATTCGTGAATTACCTGTTGTTACATCATTACTTAAAGCAAGAATGGATATCAAAGATGATGAGATGCCAAAACTTGATCAATTAGAAAACGATATGAAAGAACAATTCAAAAACATTTCAGGAGTGAAAGTTACAAATTGACCACTGAAGGCGGAGTTCAATACAGCAAGATTGCTGAAATTAAAGGACCATTAGTTGTTGTTGATGATGTAGAAAATGCAGCATTTGATGAACTTGTAGAAGTTGAAACTAAAGATGGTGAAAGAAGATTAGGTAAAGTTCTGGAAGTTGGTAACGGTAAAGCAATTGTACAAGTCTTTGAAGGAACTACTGGATTATCTATTTCTGGTACTAATGCTAAATTTGTTGGAAAAGTTATGGAAATGCCAGTATCAAAAGAAGTACTTGGTAGAGTCTTTGATGGACTAGGAAGACCAAAAGATGGATTACCTGATCCAATTGCTGATAAATTTATTGATATTAACGGTGAACCAATGAATCCAGAACAACGTGAATATCCAAAAGATTTCATTCAAACTGGTGTATCTGTAATTGATGGATTGATTACTCTTGTAAGAGGACAAAAACTTCCAATCTTTTCAGGTTCTGGTATGTCACACAACTTACTAGCAGCACAAATTGCAAGACAAGCATCAGTAGTTGGTACTAATGATGACTTTGCTGTAGTCTTTGCAGCAATTGGTGTGCAATACAGTGAAGCAGAATATTTCAGAAGAAGTCTTGAAGAATCTGGTGCACTAAAAAGAAGTGTTCTATTTTTGAATACTGCAGATGATCCTGCAATTGAAAGAATTATCACTCCGCGTGTAGCATTAACTGTCGCTGAATATTTGGCATTTGAATTAGGAATGCACGTCTTAGTTATTCTTACTGATATGACAAACTATGCAGAAGCATTAAGAGAAATTAGTGCAGCAAGAGAAGAAGTTCCTGGAAGAAAAGGATATCCTGGTTATCTTTACACTGACCTTTCAACACTTTATGAAAGAGCAGGCAAACTTAATGGAAGAAAAGGAAGTGTTACACAAGTTCCAATCTTATCAATGCCATCTGATGATATTACTCATCCAATTCCTGACCTTACTGGTTACATTACAGAAGGCCAAGTAGTAGTTGGAAGAGATTTATTCAGACAAGGAGTTTATCCACCAATCAATATTTTGATGAGTCTAAGTAGACTAATGAAAGACGGAATTGGTGAAGGAAGTACAAGAGAAGATCACAGTGAGATTGCTAACCAAGTTTATGATGCATATTCTAGAGCACAAGAAGTAAGGGCATTAGCAGGAATTGTAGGTAAAGCAGGATTAACTGAAATTGATTTGAAATACATGGATGTCGGTGATGTCTTTGAAAAAGAATTCCTTTCACAAGCAACTGATGAAAATAGAACAATTGACGAAACACTTGCTATCTTATGGAAGATTGTTTCAAAACTACCAAAGAATGAAATTACTAAAATTAAAGACAAGTACGTAGATCAATATTATCAGGGAGAGTAACAGAATGTCATTTGGACAAAATGTAGCTGCCACAAAAATTGAACTTTTCAAATACAAAAAATCAAGTCAAGTTGCTGTAATGGTACAAGGAATTTTAGATGATAAACGTAAAGTTTTACTAAAAAATATTGAAGAGATGATTGAAGAAGCCTCAAAAGCAAGAGGCGGTATCTGGGATCCTTTACAAGATATTTACTCATCAGTTAATGAGGCA
>CABXQD010000041.1 GCA_902514275.1 uncultured marine group I thaumarchaeote
TTTTCAGATCCGTTAGCTGATGGTCCAGTTATTCAAAATGCAAGTACAATTTCACTTCAAAAAGGGACAAATGTTGCAAAATTTTTCAACATTGTAAAAAAAATTAGAAAAGAAACAGAAATTCCACTCATACTAATGACATATACCAATATTTTACATCGAATGGGTTATGAGAAATTCATTAAAGATGCAAAAAAAGCAGGCGTAGATGGATTCATACTTCCAGACATGTCAATTGAAGAATCAAAGGATTATCTTCAAGCTGCAAAAAATAATGCAGATACAATATTTTTAATTTCACCAAACACAAGTAAAACCAGAATAGAGAAAATTGCCAAAGCATCAACAGGATTTTTGTATCTTGTAGCAGTTTTTGGAACTACAGGAGTAAAAACAGGTATCAAAAATTACACATTAAAAGCAATTAAAAATGTGAAAAAACAAACTAAGGGAAAAATTCCAGTTGGAATTGGCTTTGGAGTATCAACCCCAGAAGATGTAAAAAAATACATCAAGGCAGGTGCTGATGCAGTAATTGTAGGAAGTGCATATTTGAAATTAATTGAAAAAACAAAAGCCACTGAACTTGAATCAAAGATTACATCATTTACAAAAAGTCTAAAGAAACAAACCATTTCTCAATAATCAGTACGTAGCCACACTAGTCAAAACATACAAAAACTAGATGTTTATTACAATAATGTGCAGACGAAGTTTATTTTTGTCACAGGCGGAGTAATGTCCGGACTTGGAAAAGGAGTAACAACATCATCAATTGCAAAATTATTACAATTATCAGATCAAAAAGTATCATGTATCAAAATTGATCCATATCTAAATTATGATGCAGGAACAATGAATCCAGTAGCCCACGGAGAAGTCTTCGTTACAGATGATGGTGGTGAGTGTGATATGGATATTGGAAATTATGAGAGATTTCTTAATCAAGACATATCAAAAGATCACAACATTACAACAGCTCAAGTATATTCATCAGTAATAGAGGCAGAGCGAAAAGGAGAATATCTTGGGGCATGTGTACAAATTATTCCACATGTGACGGATGAGATTAAAAATAGAATTAGAAAGGTTGCTGAAGATGAAAAATTGGATTTTCTAATTGTCGAGTGTGGTGGAACAGTAGGAGATATTGAATCACTTCCATTTTTAGAGGCATTACGACAAATGAGAGTAGAGGAAGGTCCACAAGGAGTGATTTTTGTTCACGTTACACTGGCACCATCTTTAGATGTAGTAGGAGAACAAAAAACTAAACCAACACAACACAGTGTACAAGAATTAAGAAGAATAGGAATTCAAGCAGATTACTTGGCAGTAAGATGTACAATGCCATTAGAAGAAAAAACAAAACAAAAAATTGCAATGTTTACCAATGTAACTCCAAATGACGTATTATCATGTCATGATGCAAAATCCATTTTTGAAGTTCCTCAGATGTTATATGATCAAGGAATTATGGATTCAATTTTTACTAAATTTGGAATCGTTGGAATGGTTAATGCATCAGCTAACTGGGACAAATGGAATAAAATTGCAGAAAACATGGTAAACCACGATGATCAAAAAATAAAAATTGCAATGGTAGGAAAATATGTGACACTTGCAGACAGTTATGTCAGTGTCAATCATGCATTAAAGCATGCAGGAGCAGCAATTGGAAAAGCAATTGACATTGATTGGATTGACTCAGAATCAATAACAGATTATAATCAACTAGGAAATTATGATGGAATTTTAGTTCCAGGAGGATTTGGAACTAGAGGATCAGAGGGAATTATTCAAACTGCAAATTATGCAAGAGAGAAAAACATTCCATATCTTGGAATATGTTTTGGGTTTCAATTAGCAGCAATTGCATTTGGAAGAAGTGTAATGAATTTGAATGATGCAAACTCTACAGAAATTAATGCAGAAACAACAAATCCAATAGTAGATTTACTTCCAGAACAAAAAGATGTTTCAGATATGGGCGGATCACTCAGACTAGGTGCAAATGATGTAATAATTCAATCAAATTCAATTGCTGAAAAAATATACCAGAGTACAAAAATCAGCAAAAGACACAGACACAGATATGAAATCAATAAAGAATACATTCCAGAATTTGAAAAAAATGGATTAGTATTTACAGCAGATAGCGATGATGGAAAAAGAATGGAAATGTTAGAAATTCCCAGTCACAAATTTTACTTGGGAGTTCAATTTCACCCAGAATTCAACAGCAGACCAGGATTTCCCGAAGAAGCATTTTCGGCATTTATCAAAGCATCATCTGAAAAATAATTAAAAATTATTCAATTTTAGAAATTTCATAAATTTTTTGTCTTGCATCTCTAATGGAGACTTTCTTTTTGACATATCCCTTTTTCAATAAATGACTTAATGCCAATCTTACTGTTCTGTCAGGGAGCAATGTTTTGTTTGCCAAATCTTTTTGGGTCAATTCACCCTCATACTCTAATGTTTTTAGCAATAATTTAGAACTTGGAGGCATGCTAAGTAAATCCTCAGCAAGATGAACTTTTTTGGCTAATGCAGAAATTCCAGTTGTATCTTTTTTCAAACGAATTATTTTTGCAGGAGGAATAAATTTAGAACACTCTACAGTCTTTTTGACTTTGTATCTGTCCAATCCATCCAATACAACTTCACAATGCAATCTAGCAGAAATATCATCAATTTCAATAAAACTAGAATTTGAAACAATTATGGGTCTTCTAGTTACATCAAGAGAATTTACAGAAATTATTTCAAACACAGAAGAATCCTGAAACAGTACAGGTCCACCAACCGACATTGAATATGCTGAAGATCCAATTGGTGTAGAAACAATAATTCCGTCTCCATTGTCATGCCAAACTTCATCACCATTAACACGTAATGTATGCTCCATCAACATGGCACTTTTTGATGAAAAAACAGCTACGTCATTTAAAACAGGATAAACATTTTTTCCATCAATTTTAACACCCAGTCTAGGAACTTCCTCAACACTGTAGTTTTGTTTTTTTAAAATATCAACATATGAAGAAAACTCCCTTAATTCAATTTGAGCCAAGAACCCACTTGATTCACCTTCATTAATTCCCAATACAGGAGAAGTAGAATCAAAAGTTCTATGAAAATAATTTCGAACTCCCTTATCTCCACCTAAAACAATAATGCAATCAGCAGATTTGTTTTTAGATTTGGTAATAGTAAAGGAATCAATATCAGCACTACTTAGTATTTTTTTGATAGTTTTAAAAGCAGATTCTGAAGTTCCAGAACCATAGATGCCAATTTGCATTAGTGTACAATCCCTAATTGAGGAATAAAAGAATAATGCATCGTATCTTGTCAATATTGGTTAGTTATCTAAATTTTTCGTGCGTAAAACTTAGCTGAATTTCTGTTAAATTTTAACGCCTAGAGATCATGATGACCTTTTTGTCAGTTTTGGCAAATTATGAATTGAATTCTTGGCATCATATTTTAAAAAATTCTGATTATCTGCGAGAGATGTATTTGCCTGT
>CABXQD010000042.1 GCA_902514275.1 uncultured marine group I thaumarchaeote
TTAAAGTCATTCAATTAAGAAAAAATTAGAATAATTTTTAAAGTGCAACTAGTTTTACTGTGTCCATGTTTTTATTTCTATGAAAATCTTGTGTCATTGTCGTAACTTGTTCTGCATCTCCATCAATGACAAATAATTCCATACATTTTTCTTTGTCAATTTTACTGTGAAGATGTGTTGTGATTAGGTCTTCAAAGTTATGAGTAATTCCTGATACAAGTTGATCAAATTCATCATTGTGTACAACTAAAAGAATAGCATGAATGTTTCCTGATAAATTTGAATTTTGTTTTTCATCAGAAACGAAACTTCTGATTCCAGCTCTAATTGCCTCTGATCTTCCTGAAAATCCCATAGTAGATTGTAACTTGTCTAATTCTGATAGAATTTCATCATTTAATGAAATTGAAACAATTGTCATATTGTTACTGTTATTAAATATCTTATAAGTTTAGCACAAATATTATTAATATTTAATAGACTTATTAATAATAAAAGAAAAGTTAGGTTGAAAATGAGAGAAAAGAAAAACGCTGTTGAAATCTCAAATCTTACAGTCAAATATCCAGAAGTAATAGCATTAGATGATGTTAGTTTTGTAATTGAACAAGGTGATTTTCTAGGAATAATTGGACCTAACGGTGCAGGTAAATCTACTCTTTTTGATTCAATGTTGGGTCTAAATACGACATATACTGGAACAATCAAATTTTTTAATCAAGATATTAAAAAATCAAAAACTTATCATAAAGAAATTGGTTATGTTCCACAAAAACCTGAATTTGAAAATAACTTTCCTGCAACAGTTAGTGATGTTGTAAGAATGGGTTTGAGAAAAAAATCTAATGAAAATAAAATAGATGAAATTTTACAACAACTATGGATACATGAACTTCGTAATAGGAGGATAGGTGAATTATCTGGTGGACAACTACAACGTGTATTTATTGCAAAAGCATTAGTTAACGATCCAAAAATTTTAATTTTAGATGAACCTAGTACAGGAGTCGATCAACAAAGTATAGATTTGTTTTTTAGTATTCTTAAGGAATTAAATTCTAAACAAGGAATTACAATCATTTGGTCATCTCATGATTTGGATGCTGTAAATAAATTGGCAAATCGTGTTGCATGCTTAAATCGTACACTATTTTTTCATGGCGAATCTGAAAAATTCTTTTCTGATGATGAACTTGTTAAACAGTATTCTGAAGCATCAATGCAGGAACATATGCATCATCATTAATCATGTCTTTTGAAATTTTAACGTATGGATTTATGCATAGAGCATTAATTGCTGGAATTGCAATAGCAATTTTATGTTCTGTAATCGGATTGTTTTTAGTTTTAAGACGATATTCTTTATTTGGTGATGCCCTTGCACATTCATCATTTGGTGGAATTGCATTGGGTTTGTTTGCTGGAATTTATCCATTATGGACTGCTTATGGAGTTTCAATAGTCAGTGCATTAATTATCACAAAAATTAAAGATAGATACAACATATCTGGTGATGCCTCCATTGCTGTTCTTCTATCTTCAGGCATAGCAGCTGGGCTTGTAATTATCAGTTTTTCAGGAGGATTTTCAATTGATATCTTTAGTTTTCTATTTGGTAGTATTCTTCTTGTCAGTGTAGATGATACTGTTGCAATTGTAGCGTTAACTGGAGCAATTTTAATGATAATTTTGTTATTTTACAGACAAATTCTTTATTCAACATTTAATGAAAAGCAAGCAAAAGTTAGTGGAATTCCAGTAGAGAAAATAAATTATTTACTTATAATTTTAGCAGGACTAACTGTCGTTACATCAATTCAACTTGTTGGTGTATTGTTAATCTCTGCATTATTTGTAATTCCAAATGTTACAGCAATAATGTATGGCAGAAATTTTAAACAAACTATAATTATTTCTATGGGGTTATCAGTATTTTCCGTTGTAGTTGGAATTTTAATCTCATATGTATTTGATATTACTCCAGCTGGAACAATTGTTTTATTGTCAGTTGCAGTACTTGGTGTAACTATGGGAATAAAATCTGCAGGATTGTTATCTAAGAATTAATTAAAGAATTTAATCTTCTCTTGTCGTAAATGCTTTTTACATAAAATAATGCTGTAAAAATAATTCCTAATGCAATTAATGGAGATGCAATTTCAGTATATTTCATTTCAACACTATCAATTGTTTTAACTTGTGAAACATCAACTGGAATTTCTATTATGTTGACTGTACCAATTTTATTTCCTTCTTGTTCAACAAACCAAACTTTTCCATTATTATCTGATGTCATAAATTGAATAAAAGATCCTTCAGTTGGAATTGGAATTTCCTTTAGATCATTATTGTCTGGATCATACACTCCAATACTGTCAATTACATGCTGTGCAAACCAAATGTTTCCATATCTATCAAATGTCATACCAAATGGAAGTGATTCCTCATCTGGTACTGAAACCTTCTCAAAAGTCTCTAAAACTGGATTAAATTTTGTAATTGCCGTGCCTGTGTGCTCTGCAATCCATACATCCTCATTTTTATCAAAAAGTAAGAATTCTGGACCCTCAAGTGGAATTTCTTTTGAATACTGAGTAATTTTACCCTCATTTGGATCAATATATCCAAATTTACCTGTGCCTGTTGCAGTATACCAAATATTTCCATCACTATCTAACGATAATGCAAATGGAAATGAATCTCTTTCAGGTAATTCTATAATTTTAAAGACATCATCATCTGGTAAATATTTTAAAATTTTATTTTTATTTACAATTGTAATCCAAATATTGTCATCAAAGTCTGCTTGAATGAAAATTGGTTTGTTGTCTGCCATTACTGGATCAAGATTTGGAATTGTCTTTGTAGTAATTTCTTTTGTT
>CABXQD010000043.1 GCA_902514275.1 uncultured marine group I thaumarchaeote
AAAAAGGCATGCTAATAGACAACAAGGCATATACCGGAGAGCACATGATAATTAATGGAAGAGCAACATTTGTGTTAGTTAAACAACCAACATGGAAAATCGCACACATTCATTTATCAAAAATATTTAATTAATTGCAGATTATTTTTTCTTTTGATTAGGGTTGTTTGGTTTTTTTGATTTGTTTTTCTTTTGATTAGGGTTGTTTGGTTTATCATTTGCAGATAGTTTTTTGTAAAGACTGTAAGCTTGTTCAACATTAGAATTACCATGAATAATTGAGCGTGCAGCTTTAATCATTGCAACAGGATGTTCAGATTGCCAGATATTTCGACCCATATCAAGCCCAACTGCACCTGCTTTGATAGCATTGTATGTTAATTGTAAAGCATCACGTTCAGGAATTTTTTTCCCACCTGCAACAATAATTGGAACAGGGCAAGATTCAACAACTTTTTCAAAATTGTCGCAATAATACGTTTTAACAATATGTGCACCTTGTTCAGCAGCAACTCTACATGCCAATGAAAGATATCGTGCGTCCTTTCCTAATTCCTTTCCAACTGCAGTAACAGCTAAAACAGGAATTCCATATTTTTCTGCTTCATTTACTAATTTTCCCAAATTAACAATTGTTTGATATTCATATTTTGAACCAACAAAAATAGACATTGCAACAGCACTTGCATTCAAACGAAGTGCTTCTTCAAGTGAAACTGTAATATCTTCTTGAGATAAATCATCTCCAATAATACTAGAGCCGCCAGATACTCTCAAAACCATTGGAGTATCAGAAGTTGCATCAACAGAGGTTCTTTGAACTCCTCTTGTTAGCATTAAGGAATCACAGTATTTCAAGAGTGGTGCAATAACTTTTTTGGGTTCTTCTAATTTTTCAGTTGGACCAAGAAAATATCCATGGTCTACTGCCAACATTAATGCACGATTATTGTGAGGTTTGATAATTCTAGATAATCTATTTTTTAATCCCCAATCCATATCTCTTCGATTTTGAAATAAAAAAAATACCTTTCTTAAGCCTTTCCTATTTTGTGATGATAATTTTCATTGCATTATCACCAGTTTTAGCATGATCAAATGCTTTTTGAGAGTCAGAAATTGGATATGTATGAGTAATTAGTTGTTTAACATCAATTTGAGATGATTCAATTAATTCAAGTGCATCTTTGGTATCAACATCAGATGCAGCATAACTGGTGACAAGTGTAATTTCTTTAGAGTAAACTTTGCTCATATCTAAATTAATCATAGCATCTTTTGACGGAACACCAAACATCATCACGGTTCCCCCCTTTCGAACCATATCAATTGCATCTTCAAGAGCTTTTAGACTACTGGTTGCAACGATAGCAACATCTACACCTAGTCCATCAGTGTTATCAAGAATCTTTTGTCTTCTATTTTCATCCATGGAATTAATAGATTCTGTAATATTGAATTTTTTTGCAAAATCTAATCGAAAATCATTTACATCAAAACAAAAAATTTTGGAAAACTTTTTTGCTTGAGCAAGCATCACATGCATCATTCCAGTTGGACCAACTCCAAAAATTGCAGTAGAATCACCTTCACGATATGTACATTTTTTCCAAGCCCTAACACAGCATGCTAAAGGCTCAATCATTGCAGCTTCCTCAAAACTTAATGAATCAGAAATTTTTAAAACACCACCATGAGAAACGTTCCAAGCAGGTACAACATATTCTTCAGATAAACCACAAGGAGACAAATTAGTTTCAGAGTATTTTTTACACATTGTTTCATTACCGTGATTACAAAAATGACAATCGTAACAAGAAACATGGTGATGAGTAAACACTCTATCTCCTTTTTTAAAATCAATTACATCTGAAGCAATATCCACAATTATTCCTGCAGGTTCATGACCAAGACGCATTGAAGGTTGACCATATTGACCAAACACCTTTTCCAAATCAGAACCACAAATTCCACATGCATGCATTTGAACTAAAATATCACCTGAATTCAAAACAGGTTTTTGTGTTTCATCAACAGAAATTACTGATGGTCCTTTAACTGAAGCAGTTTTCATGGTATAACTTTAAGAAATTGAGTATAAGTAGATTAAATTAGATACAGAGATTTTGAATTGATTTTCAAATATCTCAAGGCATAAAAATTGGAATTATTTCCAAAGAAACAGTCACAAAAACTAACTAATTTCATAAATAACGGATATAATTGAAGAGGATATTGAAACTAATACCGACTATTGCAATAGCAGTTTTCATCATGATTGGAATTATGGTTCCAAATGTTTTTGCACAGCAATTTGAAGATTTTGATTACAATATTCGAGGAGGAGAAGTGTTAAACTTTGAATTAGATTCAGAGAACACATCTCTACTCATTTCTATTGATGCAAGAGCTAGAGGAGAATTAATCATTACATTACCAAGAGCAATAATTGATGCAAAAATGGGTTCTGAAGATACTGATTTTGAAGTCTTTATTCGTGGAATGAAACTTTCTTCCTATGAGGAGACCATTACTCCTTATGATAGAACAATCACCATTCCTTTCAAAAGATCAAATGATGAATTATCTATTGTAGGTACACATATGTTTTCACAACCTGCAGTTACAATTCAACCACAATCAATAGAGCAAAGTGTACAATCAGAATTAAAAGAAAAGATACCTGACGGACAAGCAAAATTATTGA
>CABXQD010000044.1 GCA_902514275.1 uncultured marine group I thaumarchaeote
TTTGAAATGTATAATTCTGTATTAAATGTAAAAAGTGATACTGTCAACAAGGAAACATAATGAACCCATTTTGGAATAAAATTAAAAACTTCAAAGATTTGAAAGATTTACAACATTTGGCTTTAGCTAATGTTGTAGGTAAAGCAATAGCAGGAATTTTTTGGTTTTATGCTGCTGCATTATTAGGTACAGAAGATTATGGCCAAGTTAGTTATTTTGTAGCAATTGGTTCAATGGCTGCAGCATTTGCTATGGTAGGATCATCTAATACAATTATTGTGTATGCTGCAAAAAAAATTCCTATTCAACCAGCAATTTACTTTATTGTATTAATTCTTGGAGCAATTGCATCAATTGTTGTAGTTTTATTAACAAATTCTATTGAAACTGGAATTTTCACAATTGGTTTTATTATATTTAATTTAGCAATTTCAGATTTATTAGGAAAGAAACATTATAAAACATATTCTAAAATTTTTGTAATTCAAAAAATATTATTTGCAAGTTTAGCGTTAGGATTATATTTTATTATGGGTTTCTCGGGAATAGTATTAGGTTATGCATTATCATTTCTTGTATTTACTTTTGTAATAGTTAAAGAATTTAAAAATGTTCCATTAGATTTTTCACTAATAAAGAAGAAATTTGGATTTATGATAAATAATTATGCATTAAGTATTGAAAGAATTTTTAGTGGACAAATTGATAAAATCATTATTGCTCCAATGTTTGGTTTTGCAATTTTAGGAAATTTTTCACTTGGAATACAAGTATTAGCAATAATGAGTTTATTGCCAACAATTGTGTATCAATATACAGTATCACAAGATGCAACTGGGAATAGAAGCACAATAATTAAAAAACTGAGCATTATTTCATCAATAATTTTAGCAATTTGTGGGGTTATGCTTTCACCATTTATTGTTCCCATACTATTTCCAGAATTTACAGATGCAGTAGGCATAATTCAGATAATTAGTTTTGTAGTAATTCCATATTCAGTTAATATGACTTACATTTCAAAATTTTTGGGTCAAGAACGTGGAAAAATAATTTTAATAGGACAGGCTGTATCGCTTGGAATTTACATAACAGGATTATTGACATTAGGTTCAATTATTGGAATAAATGGTGTTGCTTTATCATTACTATTTTCAGCCATTGGACAAATGATTTTCTATATTTGTACAGATAGATTCTTTATTAACTCAAAAATTTTTAGACCGTCAGAAGATGGTCATTTTTAGATAATAGGTAAAAACAATGAAAGAAAATATGACAAATAGAATGAAAATATTACAAATAAATGAAAAAATTGAATTATTGAAAATTCCTACTTTGATTTCATTATTAATTATAATAATAATTGGATTTTCAGTAAGAGCTTATTTCACTTATTGGGATATGAATTTTGAATCACCTGATGCTTTTTTATTTTTATTAGAAGCAAATTCATTTGTTGAAGGAAATTTTGACAAATTTGGAATAAGAGCAATTTGGCCTATGATTATTTCAGGTTTCTTTTCAATTTTTCAATTTACTGAATTAGTTGATAAAATGAATTTAATTAGAATGATTTCAATTTCTATTTCAACAATTTCAATTATTTTAATTTATAAAATTAGTAAAGAATTTGTTAAAAATAAGTATGCGCTGTTTGTTGCAGCATTATTTGCTTTTGATCCAACACTGATAGAAAATTCAGTATTAGGAATTAGAGAACCAATTTTTCTTTTATTAGGTTTAATTTCAATTTATTATGTAATCCATAAAAATGACAAATTTATTTTTTTGGCATTTATATTTGCAGGTTTAGCGTTTAATACAAAAATAGCTGGAATTGCATTACCAATTTTTCTTTGTATTTTTATTTTATTACGATTTAAATCATATAAAGAAAAAATTAAGTTTATATCAATTGGAATAGTAATTTTTTTAATTATAATATTACCATACATAATTTTAACAGTAGAACAAGGATCAATTCCTTTTGTATGGATGTTAACTAACTCCATAAATCAAATACAAACAGAAAACATTTCTCCTTCAATATATTCAGAATCAAATGAAGATGTGAGTATAGTTGAAACTTCTATTGTAAGAGAAATTCTTCATTTTGGAAGAATTAATTTGCCATTAACAGGAATTTTTGCAATAATTGGATTTTTTTCTTGGATGCAAACAAGAGATTTCAAATTTTATGCAGTAATTTCTTCAGTAATAGTAATTTTATTAATTGGATTACCAATGTATTTTCAGTCAGCAGAATATAGAAATTTATTACTTGCGTCACCATTTTTGTTTATTTTAGCAGGAGTAGGTGTAGAGAGAGTAATAGAAAAAAGAAAATTAAAAAAAAATTTATTAATTATTCTAACAATTATTTTAATTTTTGGTTCTATTATTACAATAAATATGCTAGACAATCGTGACAAGGAAGAAAGTTTAGAAAAAGAAAAAATTGCTAAAATAATTGTAAATAAATTCTCAGGAAGATTTATGGGAGATCTATATGGATATATCAATCAAAACATATTTGATGTAAAACATGGAGGTGTAAAGGGAACATCTAACTCATTGTATTATAATGATAGTATTTCAATTACTATGTTAGATTTTTCAATTACGTCAATAGAACTTTTGATGGAGGAATCTAAAAAATT
>CABXQD010000045.1 GCA_902514275.1 uncultured marine group I thaumarchaeote
AATTAGATGTTTTTCTTAATGTAACATCAAAAACAGAATAGATTGAAGAAAATAAATCATTTACAACCACCCAAATACTATTTGCATTATTAATAGATGCAGGAAGAGGGTTTTTTGGATCACCAATTATTTCAGAAAAAATTCCATCTTTTACTTTAAGATGAAAATTCCCTTTCCACAAAGGAGTGAATTTTTTAGAACGAATTTCATCATCTGAAGGTTTTGTATGAAGTATAGATATTTGAGCTTCATAAACACCAGATTGCTTAAATGGTGCCTGGCCTTGAATTTCAATACGTGGCTGAGATGACACAGTCGATAGTTAATACTTGAAGTATTTCAGGATTTGGATCGCGAAAAGAGTAGAAAAAATAGGAAAAAAACAAGATTAAGATGGTATTTATCTAGATAAAAATCAAAAATCAGCAAGGGAATAAGTTGTTTGGTAAGAAAAACAAGACAGTAGAAAAGAAAACAAAAGGAGAAGGTTCCGAAGAAATTGTTACAAAAGAAACTAGTTTAGTAGATCCAAGTTATAATATTAAAAAATTATTTAAAAAAGGCATCAATTTAATGGCAGATGAAAAGTTAGATGACGCCGTAGAAGTATTCGAACAAGCATTAAGAATTGAACCAGACAATGTAGAAGTTTTAATGAAATTAGGATATGCAAGATTTCATCTAGAAGATCACAATGATGCACTAAAAGTATACGATAAAGTTCTAGAAGTAGATGTAACAAATCCAGAAGCTTGGAATCTAAAAGGATTAGTACATTATGAACAAAAAAAATATGCTCAAGCTTTAGATGCAGTTAACAAAGCAATAGAATCAGATAAGACATATGGTATGGCATGGTATAACAAAGCATGTTTTTTGTCATTGTTAAACCAAGTACCAGAAGCATTACAAGCATTAAAACACTCAATTGAAATCGATGTGAAAAATGCAAGAAAATCAATTAGAGATAAAGACTTTGCAAATGTAAGAATAGAAGAAGGGTTCAAAAGAATTCAAGAAGTAGTAGTTTTAGAATCAGTAAGACAAGGATATCATACACTAGGAGCAATTGTATGGACAACATTTCTAGATAAAGCAGATGCAGAATCATCATTGAAGAAATTATTAGAAAAAGGATTAATTGTGCAAAATGAAAAACGTGATGGATTAAGTAAAATTCCAATTTATGATCTTGCAGATAACATTGCAGAAAAGATAGGTAAAGAGAAAATTGGATTTTTTGGAATTACTAAAAAGAAATTACCAAAACCAGTTAAAAATTTGAAAGAATTAAGTCAAGCAATACAATCAGCAAAAGAATCAATAGAGGAAGGGGACGTTGAAAAAACAATTTCAGTTTTTGAAGAATTCATTGATCCCAAAAAATCAGGAGAACAAATGATTGAAAACTTCTTTGAAGAACATAGAGAAATAAGATTATGGAAAATAAGATTAAACGATAGAGGCGAAGAATACATAATTGATAACAAAGACAAAATGTTAGAACTTTTCGATAATGTCGAAGTAACAATTACTAAAAAACTTAGAGATGAAATAGCATAAATTATTCTGCAGATAAATCCCAGTAATTGGCATCTTCTTGTTTAATAGTTGGTTTTTGGAGGTTTTTCCATTCCTTAAATGAACGTACGTATAATTTTGCATTAGATAGTCCTGCAGATTTAAGAGCATAGTATGCTAATCCAGACAAAGTTCCCACACTTCCACAATAAGTAATTATTTCAGAGTCACCAGAAACCCCACGATTACTCAATAATCGAGTCATGTCTTCTTTAGATCGAAGAATTTTATCATTAGTAGCAAGTGTACGATAAGGAAGGCTGATGGCACCAGGGATATGTTGTTCCAGATAGTTTAATCGTTCTCTATTATCAATTAGAATTACATCATCTCGAGTTTTGGCAGATTCCAAATAATCAGAAGTAGCTAAAATATCAGGTTGCAAATTCATAGAATGATCTTTATTAGATACTTCAGGAATTTTTGAGTCATGTTCTAATCCTAATGACTTCCAATTACTGTAAGTAGTTTCAAGTAATGTAACATTAGAATGACCAATCCATTCCAAAGTCCATGCCACTCTGGATGCCAATGCACCAAAAGTATCATCATAAACAACTACAGGAGTTTCATCATCAATGCCAATAGAATTTACAAGTTTCAAAACATTTTCAGGACTATCATCAGACAACAGAGTTGCCAATGGTAAGTTTACAGAATTAGGAATATGATCTTGTTTATAATCACCTTCGCGTCTTACATCAATTACCTTAATACTATTATCTCGAATTTCTGAACGAACTGAATCAATATCAGAAGTAATTTTAACAGAAGGAGTCAAGCAGCACATTCACCCTTTCCGGTTTTTGTGTGATAACTAGTATCACTACCATAATCAAGATAGA
>CABXQD010000046.1 GCA_902514275.1 uncultured marine group I thaumarchaeote
TTGGGACTAGAATTAGGAAGTACTCAATTAATGTACAATACAATAATGTACAACATTTTAGGAAATTTGAATTTTGAAGGGGAGTATGAAAAACTAGATTTTTCAAAAAACAATACATTTTTGAAAATGTATGAAAAGAAAATTTCTAAACCTCTAAGAAAATTAGGTCATCTAAATATCATTGGAAGTAATAATCAAACAATTGATCAATTATTAGATGAATTATCTCAAATCAAGAATCAGGTAGAAATCAAATCTATTTGATTGGTTTTTATGTTGTGAGTAGTCAATCATAATATGGCACTAAAAGCAGCAATGGCAATAACAGGAATATCTATTGCATTATTGACATTGTATGGTGCAGATGTTGCAGTTACAATGAGTAGTCCAGATAATGAAGGATTTTTACCACTAGATGATATGCAACGAGGTATAGGACTAGGAGGTCCAGCAATAATTTTACCAATCATTGCATTTTTCATTGCAATTAGAGAAAAATCAAAAGGTCTAGGAGGATTAATTATAATTTCAGGAATTTTAATTTTAGTTGGAGGTTTAGCAATGGTATTAACACCTGCACCTGAAGGAGTAGAAAGAAATCCAATTATGTTATTTGCACCAGCAATAATACAACTTGCTTTAGGTGCAATTAAAATAGTAAAATCCTAAGAGGGCACACATATGCCAATTTGTACAAAATGTAGTAATGATGTAAAAAAAGTGTATGATTGTGATCATACAAAATTTGAAGATTACTGTGTAGAATGCTATACAGAACTACATTATTACATAACAGAGAATAATTCTAAAGAAGATGTTAACTGCTAGAGACGTTGCAATTTATGCATTAGGTAAAACGGAAGGAGTTAATTCACTTGCAGAAACCCTTGGAAAAGGCATGGATGATGAAAAATACATTGAATCATGGAATAAAACTATGAAATTATTGGGAATTGAAATGCCATTAAAGGATCTAGAGACAATTTACAATGAATTTGCAAAAAAAATGGATGAGGTTGTAAAAAGTTCACAAAATGAAGATAATAAAAAATGAGAAAATTTTGATATAGTCAAGAAATAACAAATTAGATATTGAAAGCAATTATTTTGGCAGGAGGTAGAGGTAAAAGATTAAGACCTGTTACAGATTATATTCCAAAACCCCTAGTACCAATTAAAAACATTCCAATAATTGAATGGCAAATAAGATATCTAAAAAAATTTGGTATTAATGAAGTAATCATCTGTACGGGGTATAAAGCAGAAATGATTGAAAGTTATTTGAATATGAAAAATCTAGGAATTAAAATTAGTTTTTCAATAGAAAAATCTCCACTAGGAACAGGAGGTGCAATTAAAAAAGCAGGAAGCATGATTAATGAAAAGTCATTTTTTGTGATCAATGGAGATACAATTACAAATATTGATTTAAAAAAATTATCCAGTAAAAAAAATGCTATTGCAGCCATAGAATTGAGAACAAAATATGGTATTTTGGAAACAGATTTAGAAAAAATAATTAATTTTAAAGAGAAAAAAGAGATTCCAAATACATGGATGAATGCAGGAATTTATCACCTTGAAAAACAAATTCTAAAAGAATTACCAGTTAAGGGAGATATAGAAAAAACAGTTTTTCCAAAATATGCAAAAAAAGGTTTACTAGATACAATAAAATTCAAAAACATAGAATGGTATTCTATTGATTCATTCAAAGATATGGAAGATTGCTCAGTAAAAGTTGAAAATATAATTAAATAAATTGTTATGTTATGCGCCAGTTCGGTGTAATGTCACCATCATATATGCTACCTCTTCTACAAATAACTCATCATTACTAGTAGAAGCATATTTTGTTGCATTTTTCCAAAAATTACCATTATCATTTGATTTTTTGACAGTTTCTTGATTTGACATTGAATTTAATTAAAAAATTATAGGATAATGATTACCCTCAATCAAAATTAACCTATTACTAAAACAGATACACTAGAATATCCATTATTCATAATCATACTATGCGTATAGCATGTAGTTTAGGCTCATTATTGTCTATAGAAAATGTGTTACAATGTACACAGATAATATCTGAAACAAAAATTGATTCAATTTGGATTCCGGAAACATGGGGAATGGAGAATTTTTCAATGTTAGGAGCAGTAGCAAATAAGACTAAAACTCAAAAAATAGGCTCATCCATAATCAACATCTATTCAAGAAGCCCATCAACAATAGCCATGGGATCTGCAACCACAGACACTCTCTCAAAT
>CABXQD010000047.1 GCA_902514275.1 uncultured marine group I thaumarchaeote
TCTTTGTGCATTAACTATTTTTTCAAATATTTTATCATGTTTTGTTTGTAATTTTTCATTTATTCCTGATAATTTTGAAATTTGAGCTTGTAATTTTTTTTGTGCAAAATCTATCCTATTCTTTAGTGGTTCATCTGGCTTTACTTTGCCTATGACTTTTTGAGATATACTTTCTCCCTCTGCTTTATTCCATGAATTACTTAACATCTTATTTTCGCTAAATTCTCTTGATTTTTTTCTATTAAACAGATTTGTAACCCTAGCTAGTGTACCTTCAGTTACACATTACACAGTTACACATTACCCAAAAGTAAAAGTAAATGCTTGAAATCCTTTACCATCAATTCTTATCTCCATGATATGAGATATGCTTGTTTCACTGTTTATGATATTGTACATCCCTGCATTAGATACATCCATTTTATTTTCAAAATTAATATCTAAACCTGCATATTCTTTTGTTAGTGGAATCCCATCAAGAAATATTTCTAACTGTGCATTATTTTCAGTAACTATGTTTACTTCTTTTGCGTCAAACAGCACTTTGATTGACCCATTTGTTTCTGTTAATTCCATACTATCTTCATTATTTTTCCAATTTCCAATTAGGTAAAATTTATTCAATTCAATGTTATTTGGTTCACTATATTTCACAGTTCTTCCTGGTTGAAATCCTTCATCACTTCCTAATTGATTTCTATTTTGCGCAAATTTATAACCAAAATATAATTCCGGAGTTCTAAATAATGTATGTTCAAATTCTTCTATTGACACTAATTTATTTTCAGATATGTTTTCCAAATCCAATGCTGTTGATCTTTCATCAAGTAGTTGTTGAATGATTTTTTCTGTTTCTTGATATGACCCTTCACCAATGTGATCATATCTTAGATTACCTTCATGATCTGCAATGTATTTTCTTGGCCAATAATTATTCTCAAATGCTTTCCAAGTCTTCATATCATTATCCATAACTACTGGATAAGTAATCCCGTACTTTTCAATTGCAATTTTAACATTTTGTGGATCCTTTTCAAATTCAAATTCTGGTGAATGTATTCCTACAATTAACAATCCTTGATCTGAATATTTTTCATCCCATGATGTAATGAACGGTAATGTTCTGATACAATTAATGCAACTATATGTCCAAATGTCGTATAATACTACTTTATTCTCCATTTTCTTGGCTAATTCCTCAGGTGTTGTGTTGAAATAATGTGCAATTCCAACTAAATTTGGTGCTTTTTTAATCCCTAATTCTTGATTTGTTATCGTTAATTCATCTAACCCTGTAAATATTATCATCACAAATACTATTCCAGTTATAATGATCCCACCAAAAATTATGCCTGTTTTTATTTCCACATTCATCCTAACATCACAATCTCATTTAGAAGTGGAAAATTTGCAATATATGCAAGTTGATTTGTAAATATTAGAATTCCCAATAGGATGATAAATCCTCCTAATACAACATTATAATATTTCAAATACTTTGTCATTGAGGAAATAATTTTTACAGATTTAGAAAAAAATATTCCTATCAAAATGAATGGAATTCCTAAACCTATTGAGTATGCTAATAGTAAAGTAAATGATATTGATGGTGTTGTTGCAGCTAAAGTAAGTATTGTTCCTAATATTGGTCCCACACATGGTGTCCATCCAATTGCAAATGCTAACCCAAATACAAATGACATTGGATAACTTGATTTAAAATTTTTAATTTGAAATTTTTTCTCTTTGTTTAATGAATTAATTTTTGTAGATACAATCATAAATATTCCAAAGATCACAATAATTATTCCTGCAATCCAATTTAGGCTGTTTGCAAGTTGATTGATATTTTCTGATAATATACTATTGATTAAAACTCCTAAAGTTGAAAAAATAATAGAAAATCCTAAAACAAAAAATATTGTATTTGCTATTATGTTGATTTTGTTAATTTTAGAATCTGCTTTCTGACCATTACTGATTTCTGTTAATGTTGTTCCTGAAATATATGCTAAAAAAGCTGGAATCATGGGCAAAATACATGGTGCGATAAATGATGCTAATCCTGCTGAAAATGCTATTAGTATTGTAGGATCATCCATATTGAGATTTCATTATTTTTATTTTAAAGCCTTTTTACAAATTTTGACTAATTCTAATACAATCCGTTTTTATCTAGGCTTTTGATACTTTAGATATGAACACACGATTTGTAATTGTAGGCGTTGC
>CABXQD010000048.1 GCA_902514275.1 uncultured marine group I thaumarchaeote
TTAGCAGGAACTCGAAGACAAGTTTGACCCAACATAGTTTCACCGTCAAAACGACCACCCAAAGACATTTGGTAATTTGCATACATGTCTTTTCCAAGACGACCACCACCTCCAAAGAAACCAATTGTTGCAATTCCATGTTGTCCACAAGAATTAGGACATCCACTTATCTTAATAGAAGAATCAGTTAGATCATCATCCTCATCAAGATGCAATTCAAGGAATTTTCTTTGAATTTCTTTTGCAAGTCTATGAGAGTTAGTTAATGCTAAATTACAAGAAGTAGTTCCAGAACAACCAATAGGAGTAGTCATAGTCAATGCACCAGATTTTGCCAACCCAAATTGAAGAAGTTTTGAATATAGTGAAATCAAATCATCTTCATGAACATATCTTAATGCAACATTTTGTACAAATCCAGAGCGGGCTATGCCTTCTGAAGAAAATTCACGAGTTAGATCAGCCAGAGCATTCAATTGATTAGAAGTAATATCACCAGCCTCCAATGTAATAAACACTGAACGGTAATCAGATTGTTTTTGCTTGATAGTATTTGTTTTTAGCCATCTAGCATAACCGTCAGGTGCAGAACCTGCAGTTTCATCACTAATTTTTAAAGGTCTTTTAATTTTATTAGGAGTTGTATCAACTTTCAATCTAGTAACTACAGATTGGGTAGCTCTAACAATAGCTCTTTCTTTGAATACAAGATTTTGGAATTTTTCCCAACCCATATCATTTACAAGATAACGCATTCTATTCCTTGCAAGATTTTTTCTATCACCTAATCTATCAAATATTCTCATTACAGCAATAGAAGTATAGAGTAAATCATCTTCAGGGGTAAAATCTTCTAATTGATGTCCAACAAAGGATTTGTTACCCAATCCACCACCAAGGAAAATTTTGAAACCTTTCTGTTCAGAACCATCAATATGTTGAATTTCAGGAATTAATCCAACATCAACCATTCTTACCATTCCATGTTTTTCACAACATGTAAAATTGAATTTAAATTTTCGAGGAAGGCTTTGTGCCATTGGGTTTCTTAGAAAGAATTTTGCAGTTGCAAGAGCATAGGGAGTTGAATCAAATTTTTCATCACTGCAAACACCAGATAATGGACTACACATCACATTTCTTACAGAATTACCACATGCTTCTCTAGAAGTTAAACCAACTTCTGCAAGAGAACGAAATATTTCAGAAACATCTTCAAGGATAACCCAATGTAATTGAATATTCTCACGAGTTGAAAAGTGTGCACTGCCTATAGAATATTGTTCACTAAGTTGAGATAATTTTTCAAACTGTTTAGGGTAAATTTCACCTGCAGGTAATTTAACACGAACCATTGCATAATCACTAGTCATCCTAGTACCATATGCACCATGTTGAAGTCGGAATCGTCTAAAGCTATCTTCATCATATTTACCTTGACGGTATAATTTTACAGTTTCAGCAAAATTATCTGCTTCGTCAATTCTAGCCCAATTGATTTTAGGAGATACAGGATCAACTGAAGAATGAGTCAAGTTAGAGACGGTCAATATAATAAAATTCAATAGGTTTTGGTTATAAATTTTTGATATTGGTATGTTTTAGTATGAAATTTCAATAAAGAAACAAAATTTTCCTATATCAACTAAAATTAGAAGTAGTTAGTACAACCTAATATTTTACGTGCGAAAGTATTAATGGATAAAAAAGGAAACAATGTCATGCAAGAAGCAACTGTGGCAGAACAATCTTCAAAAATATTCACAGATGTAAGGGAAGTAGAAATTACACGTGCAATTGCAAATGAATTTCATGATGTATTAATAGACAGAGCTGAATCAGATGTAATAATCATCGGTGCAGGACCTGCCGGACTAACAGCTAGTAGAGAATTATCAAATTTAGGTTACAAAGTTTTAGTTATTGAACAAAATAACTATCTTGGAGGAGGGTATTGGTTAGGTGGATATATGATGAATCCAGTTACAGTTAGAGAGCCAGCTCAAAAAATATGGGACGAATTAGGAGTACCATACAAAAAAGTTCAAGATGGATTATACTTAACACCAGGACCACATGCAGTATCAAAATTAATTGCAGGTGCTTGTGATGCAGGTGTTAAATTTCTTC
>CABXQD010000049.1 GCA_902514275.1 uncultured marine group I thaumarchaeote
CATAGGATGAATTTTTTGATTAACTGTACTGTTTAATGTAATATCTTTTCCAATTGAATCGGCAATATGTGTATGTGAATTTATGAATCCAGGAATTAATAATAATCCTTCACAATCAATTACATCTTTTTTGGAATTTGATTTAATATTACTATAAATTTTTTGAAATTTACCATCTTTAATTTTAATATCAACATTTTGAATAAAATCTAAATTTTCACCAGTTAAAGCACTGATATTTTTCAATAACATTATAATTCATAAACATCAGGTTTTGGTTTTCCTGAATCTCTAATATCACGTATAGTATCAAGTGATTTTGTGGCTAATTTCACTGCATCTCTGCTAGTTTCAGCATTTCCAATTCCACAATTCAAGGAAATATTATCATCATTTTTAATTATATTAATAAAATTCTGAACTGAATTTTTTGCATCTTTACTTGCAACTACCATATAATTATCACCACCCATAAAAAATGTGAGAGAATTTTTTTCAATAAAATATTTTCCAATTTTAGAATATAATTCAAAAATTTTTAATGAAATTTCATATGGGGAATTATCTTTTCTTTTTGATTTTAAATCATCAACATCTAAATGCATAATGGACACATTGAATTCTAATTGATTGTCAATGAATCCAAAAATATTATGTTCTTCATTTAATATTACATTATTTTGTTTACCATCATAGGCTTTTAGATTAGCTTCAAATGGTGTATTTCCATAACCAATTGAAATAGTCAAATTAATTTCAAATAGTTTTTTGAGTGATTTTTGAATTTCCACATGATCATCTAAAGTAAGACCATTAGATACAACAAAGAATTCATCAGATTTGTTTAAAAATACTAAACAATTTTTTGCAGAAAATAATTGTTGAACTTGTTTGTAAAATGATGCTTGAAGCATCTGTAGTTCGTGTTCTCGATCACTACCTAAAGTTAAAGTCCAAGGTCCATATTCAGTGATTTTTAAGATACTGAGTTGGATCATTTTTGTATTTTTTCCAATTCTTTAGAAATTTTAACTAGTGCCTCAATAGCTCTCTCTGCAACAGGTCTTATTCTAGCATAAGCATGTCTTTCTTGCATTCCTGGACCAGATATTCCTAAAGATACAGGTTTTTGATATTTTAATGATAAATCAGTTAAAGATCGAGCAGCAGCATGGGATATTACTTCATCATGTTTTGTTTGACCTTTAATTATAGCACCCAAAGTTGCAACTCCATCAATATTCTGATTTTGAAGTAATCTATCAACAAGTATAGGCATGTCATAGGCTCCAGGAACCATACATACATGAGAAATAGTAAGTTGTATAGAATTAGCCTTTTCTTTAGCAATTTCCAACATACGGGATGTTATCTCTTCATTGAATTCTGAAACTACAATAGCGATATTCATAATTAATTCACCTTAGCATATTCCAAAAGTTCTTTTCCATCAATTAATGGAATTCCATTTTGTTTTCCAAATTTTTCTGCTTTATCAACGGACAATGCAGAATATGTTTCAGCATCCATCATTTCACAAATAGCTGTTACAGGAGTTAATCCTGCAATTTGAGTTAAATAAACTGACATTTCAGTATGTCCTTGTCGTGATGCCAATAATCCTTCTGATGCAATTAGTAACGGTACATGTCCAGGGGTTTTAAATGAAGATACAAATTTTTTCTGTTTATTATCAACTTTGTAGATATTAGCCATTTCCATAATAGTTAATGCTCTATCTTTATCAGTAATTCCTGTATAAGTTTGATAATGATTTACTGACAATGAAAATGTTGGATAATCACCATAAGGAGCTAAACCCATTATCATTTCTTTATTTGAAATCGATGAACTAGCTAAGAGATCATGCATATATTGTAATTCAAGTGATTTTGCAAATTTATTTTCCAACGCAATACAAAGTAAACCACCAGCATTTTGACGCATTCGTGCAACATGTTCAGGAGTGATAAATTCTGCTGCCACAACCATGTCAATTTCATTTTCACGTCCAGCTGAATCAAATAATAATACAAATTCTCCACGTTTAAGAGATTCAAGTCCAGTTTCAAG
>CABXQD010000050.1 GCA_902514275.1 uncultured marine group I thaumarchaeote
ATCAAAGATATGTTTGTAGCCATATTTTTCATATCTGTAGGTGCTTTGATGGATGTTTCACAACTTGAAAATTATATTTTCATTGCAATTGCTTTGATTGCAGTTGCTACTGGTATGAAATTTGGTGGTAACATGTTGGGCAATTTTATTTTCAGACAAAAACGTGGAAAAGCACTTCGCTCTGCATTTACTTTAGCAGCTCCACGTGGTGAATTCTCTATTGTCATAGTGAAAGTTGGAGTTGATATTGGTGCAGTAAGTGCATTTTTGTTCCCTCTTGTTGGAATAATTTCTATAATCACTGCATTTCTTTCTCCATTTTTAATGAAAGCTAGTGACAAAATTGTACCTATCTTAGAGGAAAAAGAAGATGTCTGATGAATTACAACAAATGTTAGATAATGTTCATGATGGAATTACAACTTTTGATTTTGAAGGTAAAGAAACTCCTTGTATAATAATTGAAGATAAAAAATATGGTTTAATTCGAGCAAAGATTGAAGGGCAACCATTTTCTGTTAACACTGATCTAAATATTCTTCAAGATGGATTGGGAAATGTATTTGTGGAAATTGTTTTGACATTTTCAATTGGTAATATTTCTGAAAAATTTCTTGTTAATGCAAAAACTGATTTACATTTTTTTGAAGTTTTAGCAACTACTTCTATGCTTGTAGTAAATTCTCCTGAGTCAAGATATGGTCAAGATAATGTTATAGCTATTCAACTACCTCGTCCTGAAAAGGCTCATGATGCACTTGAAATTATAAAAACTGGGTTGGTACCTAAAAATCAATAAGTGGTGCAGTTACCGGGATTTGAACCCGGGTCACGTACTTGGCAAGCACGAGTACTAACCAGACTGTACTATAACTGCAACAATTCAAAGGGTTGAATTTGCAGATTTAAGCGTTTTTAAGCTTTCATTGCTTTAGTAGTTCATGGATGAAGTTCTTTTAAAGAAAATTGAACAAAAAATCCATGATAGTATTTCAAATCAAGATGACATTAAAGAATTGATAAAATCTCTTTCTTCTATTGATAATTCTCAATCTTTTGCATTGGGAATTGTTGTTGGCAGATTGTACAATACTTTTTTCTATCAAAGTAAAAGAATCCTTAAGCGAGAACCTACTAAACAAGAATTTGAAGATTTTTTAAAATATATTGAAAATAAGAAGTCTGATTTAGATAATCTATGGTGATGGTTTATTCCATTCAATCACTTTGATTGTTGGGGTTCCTGGTAATTTGACACATGCTCCATGAAGTGCTTTTTTTGCAGCAGTTAGATATGTTTCACCGCTAACGTAAAGTTCCATGATGCATTGGCCTTGTCTAACTCTGGCACCTAAACTAGTTGCTTTACCCCATGATCTTCTCATTCCTTCAGAAACTCTATCTGCACCTGCAGTTGCAATTTGTTTATTTTCTCTTAAGAGATTATGTGGATAAATTCTAAGTCTTGAATAATAGCCTGATTCCCCAGTTGTTTTTTCTAGTGTTTTGTTTGCTGCTAATCTAGTTGATTCAATAGCCATATGTCTAATTTGAAGTCGTTCATTTATCAATAATTGAACACAATATTCGTAGGTGCCTCTTTTACCACCTTGAAATTTTGCAATTTTAATTTGTGGTTTACCTTTGATGTATTCTTTTCTTGTGAACACTTGACCGGTTCCATCTCTATAATTTGCACCATGCATGATAATCTCAACTCAGAATGCCCATATTTTAACGGTTAGTAACTATTTGGTCATATTTCCAATGCTTATATGGAAATCTTCCATTTTTCTCTTCATTATGGATGAAACTTCTGAGGTTATTGGTGATCTAATTTTAGATCAAGCCTGTATTTCTAATAAAAATATGATCCATGATCTTGAGCAGAAGGGATTTGGTGAACTCGAGAAAGGTAAGTTATTTCTTAAATCCTTTGAGACTTTGTATTTGTTATATGCAAAAAAATTATTTCTAAAGAAAAATAAAAAACAAATTGATTTTGATACTTTTATGAATATTTGTCAAAAAACAAATTCTGAAATTCTT